>CAZQFM010000028.1:0-13817 GCA_964592705.1 uncultured Erysipelotrichaceae bacterium | reverse complement strand
GTGCACTTGTTAATAGTGTTCCATCTGCTGCATACCATTCAATACTTACTGTTCCTGTACTTCCTGTAGTTACAATATCAGTTGGTTCTAGTACTGCTGTTCCATCATATGCTTTATTCAAGTCATCATTAATAATAATCGTACTTGTTGCTTTTGTTATCGTAAACTCTTTCTCTACTTCTGTACCTATATGGTTCGCATCATCTGCAAGGATAGCTTTCACTTTATAACTTCCTATATTCACTGGAGCTGTTTGTAGTTTCATACCGTCTGCTGTATACCACTCAAATGTTACAGCTCCTGTACTTCCTGTCGTAGTAACACTTGGTTCTACTACTGGTTGCCCATCATATGCTTTATTCAAGTCATCATTGATAACAATCGTACTATTTGCTTTTGTGATCGTAAACTCTTTTTCTACTTCTGCACCTACATGATTCGCGTCATCTGCAAGGATTGCTTTCACTTTATAACTTCCTACATTCACTGGTACTATTGCTAGTTTAGTACTATCTGCCATATACCACTCAAAGCTTACTGTTCCTGTACTTCCTGTAGTAGTAACACTTGGTTCTACTACTGCTTGTCCATCATATACTTTATCTAAATTACCATTAATAGCAATTGTACTATTTGCTTTTGTTATACTAAATGTTTCTTCTATTTCTGCACCTATATGATTCGCATCATCTGCGAGAATTGCTTTTACTTTATAACTTCCTATATTCACTGGTGCTGTTGATAATGGAGTATCATTCTCTGTATACCACTCAAATGTTACAGCTCCTGTACTTCCTGTCGTAGTAACACTTGGTTCTACTACTTGTCCATCGTATACTTTATCTAAATTACCGTTAATAGCAATCGTACTATTTGCTTTTGTAATCGTAAACTCTTTTTCTACTTCTGCACCTATATATCGATTATCATCTGCAAGGATTGCTTTTACTTTATAGTCTCCTACTTCTGTTGGTGCAGCTTGCAGTTGTGTACCATCTGCTTTATACCATTCAAATGTTACAGCTCCATTACTTCCTGTCTTTGTAATGCTTGTTGGATCTGCAATTGCTTGTCCATCGTATACTTTATCTAAGCTATCATCAATGGTAATAGAACTTTTTCCTCTTAAATTTAAAGTAACATCTAAATACACTTTTCCATTCCTATCTGTACCACAATCATAGGTGTAAGTAATAGGAGTTCCAAATGTATATCTATATAGCATATTACCATTTATGCTCGCTCCACTTAGATTCTTTACATTGGGTGTATACATATAATAAAATATAGAGAGACTAAAACTCGTATCATTCATTCCATCTAAATTAACAACACTATTACTATTACTTTTTATGACATTTAAATTGGGACTATTTTCTATACCCAAGGTAGCCAATTTAGTATTTTTACTTATATCTAAGTTTGTCATATTTGTATCTACGACGTATAAGCTTCTCAATTCTGTATTTTTACTTAAATCTATGCTTGAAATTCCTGTAGTATGCAAA
Source organism: uncultured Erysipelotrichaceae bacterium (assembly GCA_964592705.1). Lineage (GTDB taxonomy): Bacteria > Bacillota_I > Bacilli_A > Erysipelotrichales > Erysipelotrichaceae > CAMWMY01. The sequence continues at coordinate 12,309 of CAZQFM010000028.1, read as the reverse complement.
TTTAAGAACTCTAACTTAAGATTTTTACTAACATCTAGGCTCGTCAGCTTTGTATTTCTAAAACCAAGGAACTCTCTCAATTCTATATTTTTACTTAAATCTATGCTAGCAATGCTTGTATAAGCACAATTTAAATATGTTAAATTAGCATTCTTACTAACATCTATGTTTGTAATTCCTAAATTGCCGTGATGTTGAGTACCTATACCACTTGACCAAGTTGCGTCATAACCACAATGTAAAGATGTTAGATTAGGAAAATGCTCAATTCCTTGTATACTTTTAATAGTAGTGGAACCTTGCAAATTTATACTTGTTATATTAGCAATCTCATCACTAGATAATATACCATCACTATTCTTATCAAAGTTTCTACTTATATAGCCTCTAAATACCGCATCTGGAAAGTTTGTTGCATCAATTGCCACATCGCCTACAGCTCTTTCAACATATTGAATACTTTCCTCACTTTCTAATGACTCTTCTGATACTTCTTCTACTTCCGTTTCTAAACCTTCTATTTCTATATTTTCTTCTTTTACTTCTTCTACATCTGTAAGAGTATTTTCATTCATCGACTCTTCACTCTGTGCAAATAAATTGGCAGCAGAGTGTGCTATAGATGTTGTCGCTAACGCAACTGCCATGACTACTCTTGCTTGTTTCTTATACTTTTTATTCATCATTCATTTTCCTTTCTGTTATTTTTTATCATAAAGCATACTTCACTTCATTTGTATTTTTCAAAATACATCACTACTATACAATATAGATATTTATAATACAATAGCTTCCATAACAAAAAAACAAAAAAAACAAAAAAACAACATTATTTAATTAAAATAATACTAACCATTATTGTTAAATGCCTTTAAATAGAAAATAAGCTTTCTTTACTTAACTATTTCTTGGTTTTCTTCCGAAATAAAAGTATCATCAGCCTAGTATTTATAACTCATCACTTTTAGTATTTTTCGGTTGACAATATATATTCATTTCTACATGATATAAAATTCTTTTTATTATTTTTTACTCTATTGTATAATATTTTCGAAAGAAAAGAGGTTTTTACTTGCATAATCTTTTAAATATACTAGAATATAAGAAAGTGAGGATGATAAAATGGAAGCAATATTTATACAGTATCCAAAGTGTAGTACATGCCAAAAAGCAAAGAAATACTTAACTTCTATGTCAATAGACTTTCAAGATCGCCATATAGTAGATAATAATCCAACTGTGGAAGAACTAACGTTATGGATTCAAAAAAGTGGATTAGACATTAAAAAATTCTTTAATACAAGTGGAAACTTATATAAAGAAATGAAACTAAAAGATAAGTTATCAGAAATGACTGATGATGAAAAAATACATTTATTAGCAAGTAATGGTATGTTAGTTAAAAGACCACTTTTAGTATTAAATGATCGTGTTCTAGTAGGGTTCAAAGAAGATACATACCAGCAATTACTTAAATAGAGGTGATAAAAATGAATCTTGGTGAATCTCTTGAAGATTATTTAGAATGTCTTCTTATTTTAGAAAAAAGAGGGAAAATACGTAGTGTTGAAGTTGCGAAGATGATGAATGTTACAAAACCAAGCGTAAACAATGCAATGAAAGTATTAAAAGAAAAGGGATACGTTATACAAGAAAGTTATAAAGATATTCAATTAACAGAAAAAGGAAGACAGTTGGCCAAAGCTGTTTTTGAGCGTCATCAAATTTTAACTGCTTTCTTAAAAGATGTTCTCCTTGTAAAAGAGGAAACTGCTGAAGATGATGCATGTAAGATTGAGCATGTTATAAGCGAGGAAACATTTGATAAATTATCTCTCTTTTATAAACAATATATACATAAAACAAAAGGTGCTGAATAATCAGTACCTTTTGTTTTATCATCTTTAATAAGAAAGAATTCTTATTTCAACTCTTTTATTTTTTCCCAACTAAACTCACTTCTACCAAAATGTCCATAGCAAGAAGTAGCTTTATAAATAGGTTTACATAAATCTAACTCTTTTAATATATTGCATACATCAAAATCAAAATTACGTTGAATAATTTCTAATATTTCCTCATCACTTTTTGCTCCTGTATGGAATGTATCCACCATAATAGAAACAGGTTTCGCCTTTCCAATAGCATAAGCAACTTGAACTTCACATTTACGTGCAAGTTTATTTGCGACAATGTTTTTCGCAACATATCGGCAATAGTAAGCAGCACTACGATCTACTTTAGAAGGATCTTTTGATGAAAAACATCCTCCACCAATTCTACCCATACCACCATATGTATCTACTACTATTTTTCTACCTGTTGTACCACTATCTCCAAAAGATCCACCTAACACAAAGCTTCCACTTGGATTAATTAAATATTTTGTATTTTCATCTATTAAGCTAGCATCCATAACTGGTGCAATAACCTCTTTCATAACAAGATCTGCAATCTCCGCTTGTGTTGCATGTGCAACATGTTGTGTAGATACTACAATCGTATCAATACGCTTCACTTTATCATTTTCATATTCTACAGACACTTGTGTTTTTCCATCTGGTAATAAAATATCACTTTTTCTTCTTACTTCACTCAATTGCTTTGCTAGACGATGTGCATATTCTATTGCATATGGCATAAAGTTAGGTGTATCATCACATGCATAACCAAACATAATTCCTTGATCTCCTGCACCCATTTCTCCACCTTCATGTACAACAGCATGATTAATTTCACTAGACTGTTTGTTTACTTTTACAAGTACTTGATAATCTTCTGTATAACCAATTTCTTTAATCGTATCTAAAGCTATTTTTTCATAATCAATAGATGCTTTAGTATTCGCTTCTCCATATACAAAAATAAGATCATCTTTTATCGTTGCTTCTACAGCCATTTTGCTTGTAGAATCTTGTGCTAGTGCAGCATCTAAAATACTATCCGCTATTTGATCACAAATTTTATCTGGATGTCCTTCTGTAATACTCTCTGATGTAAATAAAAATCGTTTCATACAAATCCTCCTAAAAAAAAGCCTTCTAGCTAAAGAGAAGGCTGTTGTCTATATCCCATGTTCTCTTATCGCTGTTAGCATTACCACCTTGTATTATACAGGTTGGCGTGGGATCATACGAGCTAACTCTCTACCCCATCTCTTGATAAAAAGCACTTTTATTAAAACATATCTTTTATAAAAATGCAAGTATAAACATATTCTCTAAAATTCAAAAAGAATAACATCTCAAATATTTATTTTATATGAACCACCCATTATAAAAATAAAAGTAAATGATTTTCCTACATCCGTTCATCGTAAATAAAAAACTCTATCAAGAAATTTCTTCATAGAGTTTATATATCTATTATTGAGATTTATAAGCTTTTTCTAAAATAACTACCATATCATCAACCATTGGTAATCTTGGGTTGGCTGGTGAACATTGATCTTCATATGCAAGCATCGCAATTTCATGTGTTTTTTCTTTCCATGCAGCAGCTTCAATACCTTGAGCTTCAAAATTCATTTGAATTCCTACTGCAGCTCCTAATTCTGCACATGCTTTCGCAAAGCTTTCCACACCTTGTTGTGGAGTTGCAGCTGGTAATCCTAATAACTTCGCAATGTCTTGATATTTTTCATCTGCTTTATAGTAGTTATATTTTGGCCATGTAGCTGTCTTACGTGGTTTTGTACCATTGTAACGAATAACATGAGGTAATAAGATTGCATTTGCACGACCATGAGGTACATGGAATTGAGCTCCCACTTTATGAGCTAATGAGTGGTTCATTCCAAGGAAAGCATTTGCGAATGCCATACCTGCTATACAAGAAGCATTATGCATTTTTTCACGTGCTTCTGGATCTTCTTTTCCATTTTTCACAGAACGCTCTAAATATTGGAATACAAGTTTAATTGCTTGTAATGCTAACCCATCTGTAAAATCGTTAGCTAATGTTGATACATAAGCTTCCACAGCATGTGTTAAGACATCCATACCTGTATCAGCTGTTATAGATGCAGGTAATCCCATTGTAAATACTGGATCTACAATTGCTACAGTAGGTGTTAATGCATAATCAGCTAATGGGTATTTCTTATTATTTGCTTTATCTGAAATAACCGCAAATGGAGTTACTTCAGAACCTGTACCTGAAGTTGTTGGAATACAAACAAGACTTGCTTTTTTACCTAATTCTGGATATTGGAATGCACGTTTACGAATATCCATAAATTTTTGTTTTAAATCATCAAAGTTAACTTCTGGATGTTCATAGAATAACCACATACCTTTAGCAGCATCCATACTGGATCCACCACCTAAAGCAATGATCGTATCTGGTCTAAAGCTTGTCATTACTTCTACACCTTTTTTAACTGTTGTAATATCTGGATCTGGTTCTACATCACAGAATAATTGTATAGATACAGGATTACTTCTAAGTGCTAATTGCTCACTTACTTTATTCACAAATCCTAAATCTACCATGGAACGATCGGTTACAATCATAACACGATTAACATCTTTCATTTGTGTTAAATACTCAATTGAATCTTTTTCAAAATATATTTTTGAAGGAACTTTAAACCATTGCATATTGTTTCTACGTTTCCCCACTTTCTTAATATTTAATAAGTTAACTGCACTCACATTATTTCCTACAGAGTTACCACCATAAGAACCACATCCTAATGTTAAAGATGGAAGGAAGGCATTATAAACATTACCTATACCACCAAAAGTAGATGGTGCATTCCAAATAACACGAATAGCTTTTACACGTTTTCCAAATTCTTTTGATAACGCTTCATCAGCTGTATGAATAGCTGCAGAGTGTCCTAATCCATGGAATTCTACCATTTCACATGCTTTTGTCATTCCATCTTCTGTATTATCTGCTTTTATTAATGCAAGTACAGGTGATAGTTTCTCACGTGTCAATGGCTCTTTTGGGCCTACTTCCTTACATTCTGCGCAAATGATATTCGTATCTTCTGGTACTTGGAAACCAGCTTCTTTCGCAATCCAAGCTGCAGATTTACCTACAACAACTGGATTTAATTTTGCTGTCTCATAATCTTGTTCACTCTTTACACCAAACATATATGCTTCTAACATAGCTTTTTCTTTTTTACTAGCCATGTATACACCATATGATTTCATCTCACTTACAAAAGCATCATATACTTCTTTATCAACAATAGCTGCTTGTTCAGATGCACAAATCATACCATTATCAAATGCTTTTGACATTACAATATCATGCACTGCTTGACGAATATTTGCTGATTTCTCAACATAAGCAGGTACATTTCCAGCTCCAACACCTAAAGCAGGTTTTCCACATGAATATGCAGCTCTTACCATCGCATTCCCACCAGTTGCTAAAATAGTAGAAATTCCTTCATGATTCATTAATGCATTGGTACCTTCCATACTTGGTTTTTCAATCCATTGAATACAATTTTCAGGTGCTCCAGCAGCAACAGCTGCTTCATATACAACTTTTGCTGCTTGTATAGAACAAGAAACAGCACTTGGATGAAAAGAAAAGATAATTGGATTTCTTGTCTTTAAACAAATTAATGATTTAAAAATAGCTGTAGAAGTTGGGTTTGTTGTTGGTACGATTCCACATACAACACCAACAGGATCGGCTATCTCTGTGATTCCAGTTACTGGATCTTCATGGATAATTCCACATGTTTTTAAATGACGCATATTATTAACTACATGTTCACATGCAAATAGATTTTTAGTTGCTTTATCTTCAAATACCCCACGTCCCGTTTCTTGTACTGCTGCCATAGCGAGTTCACCATGTTGATCTAATGCCGCAACACTTGCCTTAGCAACAATATAATCTACTTGCTCTTGATTTAAACTTCGAAACGCTTCTAATGCTTCTAAACCTTTTTGAACTAATTGATTAACTTCAGCTTCTGGAGTTAATACATTTTCCATCTTTGTCTCTTGTTTTTTTTCCATATGATCCTCCCATGTTAACTTGTGATTATTTTCACTTATATATCACACACCTATCATAACATATTCATTTTTATGTTTCAATATACTTGTTAAAAAAATCACAACTTTTTTTGATATGTGATCGTACAATACTTATCTTTCAAAAGTATTTTTTACTACTCGCACATCATATATCATAATCTTCCTATCTATATACATATTAAATTTTATGATAATTGATACTGTTTATGCATTACAAAAAATAATTATCAAAATATATTATGATAAACATAAATAAAAAAGGTAGAAACATCTACGGTATAAAACCATAAATATTACTACCAATTGATGCATTTTCAATCTACGACTTATCAAACATATCTAGTTTCTATTCTATCATGAATAGTTACTCATATGGATAGTTCTTCATCATTTCCATTACTTCTTGTTTTACTTGTGATATATTTTCATCACTTGGATTTTTCAATACTTGTGCAATCCATTTTCCAACTTGTTGGAACTCTTGTTCCTGGAATCCTCTTGTTGTCATAGCAGCACTACCTAAACGTATACCACTTGTAATGAATGGCTTCTCTTCGTCATAAGGAATTGTATTTTTATTACATGTAATACCTGCTTTATCTAAATAGATTTCTGCATCTTTTCCACTCATGCCAATGGATCCTTTGACATCAATAAGACATAAATGGTTATCGCTACCTCCACTGACTACACGAAATCCTTCTTCTATTAATGTATTTACTAATACTTTACAATTATTCACTACCTGTTGTTGATATCTTTTAAATTCTGGTTGTAAAGCTTCATAAAAACATACAGCTTTAGCAGCAATAATATGCATTAATGGACCACCTTGCATACCAGGAAACACTTTTTTATCTAGTATATCTGCAAATTCTTTCTTACAAAGAATAATACCACCACGTGGACCTCTTAATGTTTTATGTGTTGTACTTGTCACAAAATCCGCATAAGGTACAGGATTTGGATGTAAGCCCGCTGCAACTAAACCAGCAATATGTGCCATATCTACCATAAGATAAGCTCCTACCTCATCTGCGATCTCTCGAAACTTTTTAAAATCAATAACTCTAGGATAAGCACTTGCACCTGCCACGATCAATTTAGGACGTACTTTTTTAGCAATCTTCAATACTTCTTCATAATCAATGCATTCACTATCTTTATCTACACCATAACTCTCAAAACGATATAATAAACCACTAAAGTTTAATGGATGTCCATGTGTTAAGTGACCACCAGATGCTAATTCCATTCCCAGCACTGTATCTCCTGGTTGTAAAATGGCCATATATACACCCATATTTGCTTGTGAACCAGAATGAGGCTGTACATTAGCATGCTCAGCACCAAATATTTCTTTTAACCTATCTCTTGCGATATCTTCTACTTGATCAACACATTCACACCCTCCATAATAACGTTTATGAGGATATCCTTCCGCATACTTATTAGTAAGAATGCTTCCTGCTGCCTCTCGTACATCTTTTGATACATAATTTTCTGATGCAATTAATTCTATATTATATAACTGACGTTGTGCTTCCTCTTCAATTGCTTTTTGAATAACTAAATCCTTCATATTATTCTCCTTTTACACTCTTGTATCTACTATTTTCCTACTTTTCAAGTTGCATCATTTTTTCTATACGACAAGTATGTCTCTCATCTCCACTAAAAGGTGTTTGTATCCATGTTCGTACAATTTCTTTCATAACCTCAACACCAAGAACACGTTGTCCCATAGCAAGCATATTACTATCGTTATGCTCTCTTGTTAACTTTGCACTTACAGGATCATTACATAAAGCACATCGAATCCCTTTGATTTTATTTGCTACGATACTAACACCAATACCAGTACCACAAATGACAATCCCTCTCTCATTTCTTCCTTCCGCAACCGACTTTGCACAAGGACCTGCTGTATCAGGATAATCCATAGATTGTGTACTATGTGTTCCAAAATCTTCTACACAATGTCCCATCTCTTCTAACATACTTTTTACTATTTCTTTATACTCAAATGCACCATGATCACATGCTAATGCTATTTTCATTTTTCATCTTCCTTTCCATATAATACTTCTTCTATCATGTTTAATGTAATTGGGCCCTCTCGCAAAACTTGTAGAGATTCTTTGGTAAGATCTACAATTGTACTTGCACATCCCCCTTTAGCCTTTCCAACAACAATCGCATCAATACGCCCATCTAATTGTGCTAAAACCTCATCTGCATCTTTTCCACATGGATAACCTGACAAGTTTGCACTGGATACAAGTAGAGGTTTTCCACATCCTTCTATTACCTCTTTTAGAAAGGCATCATCTGGCATTCTAATACCAACACTATCCAAACCATTAGTAACATAAGATGATATATGCTTATGTTTTGGTAAAACTATTGTAAAAGCACCAGGCATAAAAGCATTGGCTAATTGCTCACCAATCTCATTTAACGCTCCTATTTGTCTCATTTGTTCAATAGAACTTACCATAGTAGGAATAGGCTTATATTCTGGTCTTCCTTTCGCTTTTTTTAAATTCTCTAGTGCTTTTTCGTTATCATAAATAACACCTAAGCCATAGACTGTATCCGTAGGAAATGCAACCACTTTTCCATTCTTTAAATATTCAATCACAGATGTGATATCCTGCTTATGAAACTTAACTGTTTTCATATGTATTACCTCAATATCTGCATATACTATACTACTGTATTATAACAGAAACTTTTTGTAAATCCCACTAAAAAAGGAGGAGAAATATCCCCTACCTTCTCTATCATTCTAAGTTTACATAAACAAATAACATTCGATCTTTCCCATTCATATCTTTCACAACTTCTATCTTAGCATTAGGAAAATAATGTAATACCTCTGCAGTAAGAGCTTCTTTTTGATTATAACCCATCTCAAATGCCATCATTGCTTTCTTGTTTAAGATATAAGGTGCTTTTTGAAAGATTTCACGATAAAACTTGAGTCCGTCTTTTCCTCCAAATAATGCTAGATGAGGCTCAAAATTAAGGACACTATCTTCCATATCCTCTTCTTGTGGAATATATGGTGGATTACTAATCAAAATATCAACTTTTATTCCTTTTTCTATAATTGGCTGCAACATATCCCCAACCATAAACGTTACATCTGCTTCATTATTTCTAGCATTCTCCTGTGCTACCTCAACTGCTGCTTGTGAAATATCACTTGCGTACATCGTAAGCTTTGGCTCTTCCTTTTTTAAAGAAATCGCAATAGCTCCACTTCCTGTACCAATATCAACTGCTACTACACTTTCACATTCTGAAAAGTGTTCATCGTAGGCAACTAAGATATTAGATACAAGTTCTTCTGTTTCTGGACGAGGAATTAACACATCTCCATTTACTTTCATCTTATAACCATAAAACCACGTATAACCTAAGATATGCGATAAAGGTTTTCCTTTAACTAATTGTTCAACTCCTAACTCATATTCTCTTTGAAGTTCTTCTGGCATTTCCTCTTCAAATTCCATATATAAATTATGAGCTTCTTTATTCGTTAATTCCAATAAATATAAAAGGGCAGCTTGCTCTCCTCGATCAGCTTCTTCCATACACCTTTGTGCTTTCTGTAATACTTCTTTAAAACTAGGCATTTTCATTACCTGCCAATTTTGCTTGTTGATCTGCACTTTGTAAAGCATCTAAAACATCTTTTAGCTTTCATACAATAATACGATCTAATTGTTGTAAGGTAAGTCCAATACGATGATCAGTCACACGATTTTGTGGATAATTGTACGTTCTAATCTTTTCTGCACGATCACCAGTTCCTATTTTACTTTTACGCTCTGCACCTTGTTCCGCTTCTAATTTACGTTGTTGTTCCTCATAAACTCTAGAACGTATTGTCATCAATGCAGTTGCCCTATTTTCATGTTGTGAACGACCATCTTGACACTTCACTGTTATACCTGTTGGTATATGTGTAACACGCACAGCAGAGTCTGTCTTATTAACGTGCTGTCCTCCAGCTCCACTTGCACGCATTGTATCAATTTCTAAATCATTCATATCAATATCAAATTCTTCTGGCTCAATTTCAGGAGTAACTAATACCGTTGCTGTTGAAGTATGAATTCTTCCTTGTGATTCAGTCTTAGGAACTCTTTGTACACGATGGCTTCCAGATTCAAACTTCAATCTTCCATATACACCATCCCCTTTTACCATGAAGGACACAAGAGAGAAACCACCAGCTTCTGCATCTGCCATTTCAATTGTTTCTATTTTCCATCCTTGAGACTCTGCATATTTGATGTACATACGATATAAATCACCGGCAAAGATATTTCCTTCATCTCCTCCAGCTGCCCCACGTATTTCTACAATCGCATTGTTCATATCATTAGGATCTCTCGGTATTAATAAAATTTGAAGCTTATCTAACAACTCCACGCTTTTAGGTTCTAACTCCTCAATCTCCATTTTCGCCATTTCTTTAATATCTTTATCATCTTCCATAAGCAATGCTTTCGCTTCTTCTAGCTGTTTCATTGTTTCTTTATATTCTGAGTACACTTCAACAACTTGTGTTAAATCTGCTTGTTCCCTTCCTAATTTCGCTAAAAGTTTATTATCTGATACAACTTCTGATGACATCATTAACTCATTTATTTCATGATAACGATTCACCATTCCTTCTAGCCTTTCTATCATTACACTCATACATAACCTCCTCTATATGCAAACTAATCATATAAACGTATGGCTTCTATATCCTTATATACTATACCATTCTTACATAGGATTGGAAAGAAAAAATTACCGAAAACACACGATAAAATATTATCATAAATATGTATTCTTTCCTTTTTAACATCTAGTATATATTTCCTTGGAAATACTATATAAAGAAAAAAACTTATAATATAGAATACATATTTTATTTACATACTACATCCTAAAAAATGTAATATAAAAAATAGTGTTTAAATATACTTATAGTATTTCAAAATAAAAGCAAGTCTCTTTCATTATCTGTTTCCAGTTCAATGTCTAAGACTTACTTTTTTTATTCTATCATTATACTTCTTCTTTACGATTCCTTCTTCTAAAGAACATCATCATTCTTATTAATCACTTATATTTTACTTACATGTAATCAATTCATGATCAATAACTGGTTTATCAATAACTTCATGACAATGTCTACATCTAGCTTCATAAGATTCACTAGCTCCTACTAAAATGATTGGCTCATGATAACTTGCAGGCTTCCCATTAATAAGTCTTTGACTTCTTGTAGCTGGAGCACCACACGTTGTACATACAGCAGTTAATTTAGTAACAAACTCAGCACTTGTAAATAATTTAGGCATTACTCCAAAAGCAACTCCTCGAAAATCCATATCTAAGCCTGCAACCATAACTCTTTTTCCCTTATCTGCGAAATATTCGCAAATATTAACAATCTCATCATCAAAAAACTGAACTTCATCAATAGCTATAACATCAATACTATCATCTATATAATGAAAAATATCATGTGCATGGTGTATAGCAAAACTCTTCACACTACTTCCTGCATGAGATACTACATTATCATCACTATAACGATTATCAATAGCTGGTTTGAATACCATAATTTTCTTTTTAGCATATTCTAGCACTTTTATTCTACGTATTAACTCTTCTGTTTTCCCTGCAAACATACACCCCGATATTACTTCTATCCAACCTTCTCTATATTGCTTATACATTCTATTCACCTCAAGTAACTACTACTATTATAACAAACTTCAAATGAAAAGTAACCTAAATTAAACTGTAAATATGTGTTAAAATTATGTAACAATACTAAAAAAGCTATAGCGATACATAATAGCTGTATCACAATAGCTTTCTTATTTCATACCATATTTTCTATTAAACTTCTCAATTCTACCTTGTGCAGCAGCGAATCTTTGACGTCCAGTATAAAATGGATGACAGTTTGAACAAGTATCTACTCTTAATTCTTTTGAAGTAGATCCAGTTTCAAATTCATTACCACAAGATGTACATTTCACCATAATACGGTTATATTCTGGGTGAATTCCTTTTTTCATTTCTAACTCTCCTTCCGCCTTAGATTTCATGTCAATCTAAAGTAAGTGCTATATTATTATAACAATACTATATAAAATTAGCAATATAGAATTAAAAATAAATAGATAATATATATGCTTTGTGACTTGCTTTTAAAAATTCCCCCCTAATGGAATTTAATCATACAAACATAATAGTGGAATTTAATCGTGCATAC
>CAZQFM010000027.1:12741-14651 GCA_964592705.1 uncultured Erysipelotrichaceae bacterium | reverse complement strand
GCAACTACTATATGAATGTCACATAAAATATTCGCTTTTTCATTTTAAACCACATTCTTATCATAATATATCTTTATAGAACTACTTTACAAAAGTTTATGCATTTTATTCTTGAATTTTTCGATAATCTCTTGTATACTGATTAAGTAATGCCCAAGTGGTGAAACTGGTAGACGCAACGGACTCAAAATCCGTCGGTAGCAATACCATGCCGGTTCGAGTCCGGCCTTGGGCACCAATATTAATCTTTATACCCCCAGGTTATTTGGGGGTTTTATTTTTTAAAACTATCATTCTTCGTTTTATTCGCTTCCAAATGCCTAGTAAAATTCCCATCAATTACTTTTTGAATATTCGAACTACTCTATTAATCACCTTTGCCAACGATTCCATAGTAGCTAATCAAAATATTGTAATCATTGCTACTGTTAAAAAATCAACTATTCCTCCATTTTCTTATAGCTTTTCGCATATAGGAAATACTTAATCCTCCTTTATATACAAGAACTCAATATACTTAACTTTTATTTAATTGGGGATTACTTCCTTTAACTTCTAATTTTTGACTTTCTGTTATTATCCCTTTTTTCACCATTGCATTGAGCACTGTTTCTTGACGAATTAATGCTCTATCATAAAATTTACTTAAACCATAATTACTTGGTGATTGTGGAAGACCTGCCAAAAGGCTAGACTGTGCTAAATTAAGCTCTTTAGCAGAAACTCCAAAATATCCTTCACTTGCAGCTTGAATACCAATATAATCATCTCCATAATGAATAATGTTCACATACAATTCAAGAATCATATTTTTCGAATATTTACGCTCTAAATCAAAAGCTAAAAAAACTTCACCTATTTTTCGAATAATAGATGGACTATTATCATAATACATATTCTTTGCCAGTTGCTGTGTAATGGTACTTCCTCCACTTACTATATTCCTCTTTTGTATATTGTGTAAGAAGGCTCTTCCAATACCGATCATATCAATCCCAAAATGGTCATAAAAGCGATGATCTTCAATTGCTACTGTAGCCTCTAATAAATTCTTACTAACCTGATCTATCGTTACATAATGTTTAGAAGATTGAATTTGGGAAACTTTTTGGTGTATAGGAAATTGCTGAATAGCTGTTTTATAATTGCTATATCCTAATCCAATAAAAATTCCTATAATACAGCATATCAATATAATTATACCGAAACATAACCTTTTAAAATATCTCATTGTATCACCCATTTACTACAACATATGAAATCTTTCTATAATTTATCTTATGTATATACTGAGAAAAGAAAAAAAACACGATAATCGTGTTTCGTATTTATCTATTATAATTCATAGATTTCATAATTTGCTTAATTTGTGCCTCTGATGGTTTTCTCCCCATTTGTAGAAACATCGCACGTATCATCTTTTCATTAATAGGTGGATTTTCTCTTAACTCTTTTTCAAATTTCTTTTTCGTAAAGTAAAAACTTACAAACCCACCTACTACTAATCCTAATAGCATATAAATAATGGATGACCAAAGTCCAGACATATAGAAACCTCCTTACATTTAATCATATTCTACTATTATTCTAATCATAATTCAATACTTAACGCTATAATTCCTTTATTAGAAATGTATTACGATAAAGTCGCTGTAAAAAGGAAATAAAAATATTATGTTCAATATCAAATAACTGAATATAATTGTGATGTATCATAATCGTAGAAGTTCTATCTAAAAAATCATGTTTACATATAAGCAAATCTCCTTGTTTTTCTACATGCATAATGAAAGACTGTGCCCTTTTCATTATATCTTCCTCTTCAAAACTTTCCAACATCATATTTTTTTGTTTATCAGAAAAGTTCATAATTTCTTCCTCTATATCTTGAACATCCTTTAAGGATGCAA
>CAZQFM010000027.1:0-12731 GCA_964592705.1 uncultured Erysipelotrichaceae bacterium | reverse complement strand
AAACTCACTTTTTAAGACATATAATTTCGCATTCATTTTATCACCCTAGTTAAGTATAACGTAAGGAAAAGAAGAATTTTGTCGAACTAAGACAGTTAATGACTTTTTAACCTATTTTTATGTCTTAACATTTTTATAATAGTCAACATATACATATTGCAAAAACAGAACCCTTTATTACTACCTATTGACATCACATGAAATCTTTCATAGAATAATGATGATATACATGTGTTAATAAAGAGAAAAACAGATACGAATGCATAGAGAGTTCATGGTCGGTGGAAATGAGCGGAAGTACTGTGTAATATACACTTTGGAGCAAGTAAATGGAACCTTATAGTAGATTTACTCGTATACCTTGCGTTAAAAGGAAAAGAGATAGCTATGCTATAATTAGGGTGGTACCGCGGAAACCTTTCGTCCCTTTGGATGAAAGGTTTTTTATTATTTACCATGTATATAGAAAGGAGTTTATTATGAAAAAAAGAGAAAAATTATCATCAAGATTAGGGTTTATTTTTCTATCAGCAGGATGTGCAATCGGGCTTGGTAATATATGGCGTTTTCCTTATGTAACAGGAAAATATGGTGGAGGATCCTTCGTCCTTATTTATATTTTTTTCCTCATACTGTTAGGACTTCCTATCATTATAATGGAATTTTCTGTAGGGAGAAGTTCACAACTATCCATCGCAAAAGCCATGCATTCCCTGGAAAAGAAAGGACAGAAGTGGCATCTATTTTCTTATCTTGCAATGGCAGGAAACTATCTACTTGTTATGTTTTATACAACAATATCAGGATGGATGCTGTCCTATTTGTTTAAAATGATACGTGGTGATTTTAATGGATTAAATAATCAACAAGTCCAACAAGCATTTCAAGATTTACAAGCTAGTCCACAGCTTACTATTTTTTGGATGGTAATGGTTGTCTTTATTGGTTTTATAATCTGTTTACTAGGTCTTCAAAAAGGAGTAGAAAAAATTACAAAATTAATGATGGGAAGTCTTTTAGCTGTTATGTTACTTCTTGTTATAAAAAGTTTTACTCTTTCAGGCTTTATAGAAGGTATCAAATTTTATTTAGTCCCTGACTTTTCAAAGTTGATGAATGAAGGAGTATTTAATGCGATATACGCTGCTATGGGACAAGCCTTCTTTACCTTAAGTATTGGTATGGGTGGAATGACTATTTTTGCTAGTTACCTTGATAAAAAAAGAACATTAGCAGGTGAATCTATCAATATTATGTTACTTGATATATTTGTAGCATTTACTGCTGGACTTATTATCTTCCCTGCTTGTTTTTCTTTTGGTGTTGATGTAAGCAGTGGCCCAAGCCTTGTATTTGTGACATTACCCAATATTTTCAATGCAATGGGAAGCGCTCAGTTATGGGGAACCTTATTTTTCATTTTTATGAACTTTGCATCCTTATCAACAATTATCGCTGTTTTTGAAAATATCGTATCCTTCAGTATGGATATGTTTGGATGTACTAGAATGCGAAGTGTCATCGTGAACTTTATACTTATTATTATCCTTAGTACCCCAGCAGCAATCGGATCCAATATATTATCTTTTATACAACCACTTGGTCCTCATTCCTCAATCTTAGATTTAGAGGACTTCCTTGTTAGTAATATCATTATGCCTATTGGATCCCTTGTATTTATCTTTTTCTGTACACGCAAGATTGGTTGGGGATGGAACACTTTCATTGAGGAAGCAAATACTGGAAAAGGAATCAAATTTCCTAAAAAAGCTCAATACTATGTGAGCTACCTCTTACCAATTATCATTATCTTTATCTTTATTGCTGGTCTTATTGATACATTCTCTTCTTAATAAAAAAAACACGTCATCTCTGTTCGATAAGAGATGATGTGTTTTTTATTCTTCTAATATATGCATACTCTTGGATGGCTCTAGTTCCGTCACTGTCTTCAGTTTTCGCTGTATTTGTCTTGTTCTGACACCAACTAATCGATCAAGTTCTTTTTGAGCCTGTTCCATTTTCAATTGTGTTCCCTCTAATACTTCTCCAAATTTGTTAAATTCAGATTTAACAGCTCCTAGTATATCCCAAACTTCACCACTACGCTTTTGAATAGCTAATGTTTTAAATCCCATTTGTAAACTATTTAATAATGCAGCCATAGTTGTTGGTCCTGCAATATTAACTTTATACTCTCTTTGTAAAACTTCCACCAATCCTCGTTTTACTACTTCTGCGTATAACCCCTCAAATGGTAAAAACATAATCGCAAAATCAGTTGTAGCAGGAATTTCAATATACTTATCACGTATATCTTTAGCTTCTTGTTTAATAACTGTTATTAACTGTTTAGCACACTGATTAATTAAGGTTGTATCCCCACTTTCATAAGCATCTACAAGCTTCGCATATGTTTCTCCTGGAAACTTAGAATCAATAGGCAAATACACATAACGATCATGATCCGCAGGTAATTTTACTGCATATTCAACATAATTTTGTGTTCCTTTTTTCGTAATTACGTTTTTCTCATACTGTTCAACTGATAAAATTTCTTCCAATATAGCCCCTAATTGAATTTCTCCTAAAATACCTCTTGTTTTAACATTACTTAATACCTTTTTTAAATCACCAACACCAGCCGCAAGCGATTGCATTTCACCAAGTCCCTTATATACTTGTTCTAAGCGTTCACTGACCATAGTAAATGATTTAGAAATCCTATCCTCCAATGTTTGTTGTAATTTTTCATCAACAGTCATACGCATTTCATCTAGTTTTTTCGAATTTTCATCCTGTAGCTTAGTAAACCTTTGTTCAACAGTCGTACGAATATTTTCTAGTTTTTGCTCATTTTGTAATGCATGTTCATTAATACTTCTTTGAATAATCATCAAAGAATCACTCACACTACTATATAACATTTTCTGAAACTGGTCAAATTGTATACGAAGCTCTTCTAAACGTTTATCTTGCATTTGCGCATTTTGTCCATACATAGAGGAAAATGTTTCTGATATATACTTCGTATTTGCTTGTAAAAATTCATTGTTTTGTTCAATCTTCTTAAAGATTTCATATTGAATATGCTCCTGCACACTATGTAGCTGTTGAGAAGTAACACTATTTCTTGTTTTCATAAATAAGAATATGAGCATCACAATAATAATGAATAAACATATTATGATAATAAATTCCATTCTTCCACTCCTTTTTTCCTATTATAGCTTATTTTCTACATACTTTCACCTATAATGAAGAAAACAAATAAAGAAAAAGAAGCTAGTGTACATCTATATAATGTTTACTAAACTTCTTCTAATATTATTTTTTAGTATTTTCTAATTGTGATTGAAATGCTAATACTTCTTCCATGGTTGCCATGGCATCAATGGCCCCTTGCTTTGTTGTTGTATGTGCAGCATAGGCATTAGCAAATGTTAAATAAGAGATTAGCTTCTCTTCACTTATTGTTTGCAAATCCATACAACCTTGTTCTAATAATTTAAAAATAAATGATCCTATAAAAGAATCTCCTGCTCCTGTTGTATCCATCGCATTTACACTATAGCCATCTACCGATAAATGCTTATGATCGCGCATAAAGAGTTCTACCCCATCTTTCCCTTTCGTATATATTAACATTTGACATCGACCTTTGAAAAAGAATTCTTGTGCATCCTTTATATCATCATATCCACTAATAAATGATAACTCTTCATCTGAAATTTTTATAATATCTGCATACGGTAAGAATTCACGAATCGTATGTTGACACTTTTTTTCATCATCCCATAAAGATAACCTTACATTAGGGTCAAAACTTATCAAAAGACCACGTTCTATTGCTTGTTCAATCAATTGTTTATGTGTATATTTCATAGGACTTTCTACAAGTGATACACTACAAAAATGCAACATAGCACAATCATCTAAAACATTATCTTTTAAATCTTCTACACGAAATTGTAAATCTGCACAGTTTCTACGATAAAACATAAAATCCCGATTTCCATCATGAGCCAAAGATACAAATGCTAAAGATGTATCTGCAGAGTTGGTACGAAGAATATGCTGCGTATCGATACTGCATGTATTCAATATATCAAGAATATGATCCCCAAATGCATCTTGTCCAAGTTGAGTTAAGAAACGAGCCTTTCCTCCCAATTTCGCAACACTTGCCGCAACATTAGCAGGAGCCCCTCCTACTACTCTTTTAAAAGTCACAACATCTTTTAGTCGTTTTCCTTTTTCTTCTGGTATGAAGTCAATTAATGCTTCACCAATTGCACATAAAGTTTTCATTCCTATCTCCTATTCAATTACATATCCATTCAATTCATAAACGGTTATTATACTTTTTTCATGACATTTCTGTATTTGTACATCACTGATATTCTCATCACTATATACTCTTGTTGTAAATACTTCTTCTCCATCATTTACAAAGATCTCTAAAGAAGATGTATCAGAATATATCCTCATATTTTGAAGCGAAGGTAAGGTAACACTTCTTGCATCTCTTCCATAGCCACTTGCACCCATTTGTAATGTCAATACATGCGTACTTTGATCATATGTTAGCATTACATCTTTACGAAGATACATCATAAAGTCATCATCTTGTACACATTCTATATGCATTTCAAAAACAAAGCTTTTCATAGGAATATTCATACTTTGTGAACATGAATATACATTCTTTTCTTTTCTTAAAACTTCCATTTCTTGAATGGGCTTCTGTAAAAGTTTCCCATCTTTCACAACTAACTCTCTAGGTATTGTTAATGCATGTTGCCATCCATGTTGTGTCGTAGGATTTGTATAATCAATATCTGGTAATCCCATCCATCCAATTAAGATTCTACGTCCTTTTTCATCTTCAAACGTTTGTGGTGCATAAAAATCAAAACCACGATCAAGTTGATAAAACTTTCCTAATGTATATGTATGGTCATCAAAGTTATAGTTAATAGGAAAATATCCACACTGATGAACATTTGCATAATCATGTCCAACAGCTTTTACTCCTTGTGGACATGTGATTAAAAAACTTTGTTTATCTAAAGTAAATAAATCAGGACATTCCCACATATAACCAAAATCATACGATGTTTGTATTCTATTTTTATATTCCCATGTTTTTAAATCCGAAGATTCATAAACAAGTACACATCCTTTTGATGCTAAATCTCTAGCACCAAGAACCATATAATACTTATTTTTAAATGGATAAATTTTAGGATCACGAACATGCGCACTCATATCGTTTGGATAATCAGCATTTGTTAGTAATAATTCTTTTTTTGAAAACTGATATCCATCTGAACTAGAAACATAAAGCGTATTTTGTTCTCGTCCATGATTGATATAATCATAATCACCTACTAGCTTTACATTTCCAGTATAAAAGTAATGAATTTGATCCCCTTCTACAAAGGCACTTCCTGAGTAAACACCATGACGATCACAAGGATGATCAGGAAAAAGTACCGCTTCTTCTTGTTTCCAATGAATGAAGTCTTCACTTGTATAGTGACCCCATAATTTTGTTTTACCTAAAACATCAAATGGTGAATACTGATAATACACGTGGTACTTTCCTTGAAATTGGCATAAACCATTAGGATCATTAACCCAACCACTATCCGGCATTAAATGATACTGTAAATACCACTTATCTTTCTTCACATCATCTCTGACTTGTTGATAGGACTTCCACATTTCTTGATATGTTGTTTTATTCATACTATTCTTCCTCATTTACAATAATCAGTTCCTGACCTACCTTTATATTTCCTTTCATAGCCTTGCATGTCTTTTGATCGATATTCGTAATAATTACAGGTGTTTCTACTGAAAAACCTTTTTCTTTTATAAATTCAGGCTGAAAAGTTAATATAGGATCACCTTTTTTTACTTCTTGTTGCTCTTTAACAAATATTTCAAATCCTTCTCCATTTAACTTCACCGTATCGATTCCACAATGAATAAGAATGGATAAGCCTTGCTTTGTAGTCATACCAATTGCATGTTTTGTAGGAAATACAAATTCAATAGTACCATCTGCTGGTGCGTATACTTTCCCATCTGTAGGAATGATAACAACCCCATCTCCCATTGCTTTTGATGCAAATGTTTCATCACTTGCCTCTTCTATGGCTTTCACCTCACCATTTAATGGTGAAAAAATAGTATGTTGTTTTTCACTTGTATTTACAGCTACCTTCTCATCTTTCTTATCTATGCTTTGCTTTTCTTTTTCTTTCTGCTTTTTACTTAAAACAACTGTTAAAGCAAAAGATACTGCAAATGATATAATCAATCCAATAGCAAAGTTTTTCCAGTTATGTGGTTCTACTGAAATAAACCCTGGTAATCCAGCTGCACCTAAAGCTACAGCTAATACTTTTGTAAAAGCAATATAAGCACTAGCAACAGCTGATCCTATGATAGCTGCATAAAATGGATAGCGTAGTTTTAATGTTACACCAAACATAGCTGGTTCTGTAATCCCTAATAATGCAGATACTCCTGCTGCAGAACATAGTGATTTCATTTTTTCATTTTTCGTTGTGAAGAGAACGGCTAATACTGCTGCTCCTTGTGCAACGTTATTCATAGATGCTGTAGTGAAAATAAAACTTCCACCTGTTTCCGCTATTTTAGCAAGCAATTGCGTTTCAATTGCAATAAAGCTGTGATGCATTCCTGTTAAGGTGATAGGTGCATAAAAAAGACCAAAGATTCCTCCACCTATTGCGCCTAATGTTGTATACATCCAAGTAATACTCGTTGCAAGTAAATCCCCTGCTGTACGAAGAACAGGCCCTACTACTATAAAAGTGATAAATGCTGTAATTAACGTTGAACATAATGGTGTTGTTAAATTATCAAGCCATACAGGTGTAATTTTATGTAGCTTTTTTTCGATAGTAGCTAATATCCAAGAAACAACAAGTACTGGTAAAACTGTTCCTTGATATCCAACAGCTGCAATCGACAATCCAAAGATATTCCACTGAGGTACTAGTTCTGCTTTTCCTAATTCATAGGCATTTAATAAGTCTGGGTGCACCATAATCATTCCCATGGCAGCCCCTAAATAAGGATTCCCACCAAATTTCTTTGTAGCACTAAATCCTATTAACACAGGTAAAAAAGTAAATGCTGCATTAGAACATACATTGATCATAGAAGCTAAATCCGCAAATTGTGGATAAGCTTCAATAATAGACATATTTTCAAAAAATAATCCACTTGCTGTTAATACATTATTGATTCCCATCAATAAACCACCTGCCACAATAGCAGGAATAATAGGTACAAAGATATCACTCAATAACTTCACACCACGTTGTAATAATGAACCTTCTTTTTCTGTAGGCTCTACTTGTGATGAAGTATTAGAAACTCCCCCTATACTCACTTGTATTTCATCACATACAAGATTTACAATTCCTGGCCCTAAAATAACTTGAAATTGTCCATTCGTTAGAAAAGTTCCCTTTACAACGTCCATTTCTTCCAAAGCACTCTCATTTACATTATCCGTATCTCTTAAAACAAAACGTAAACGAGTTGCACAATGTACAACAGATACAATGTTTTGCTTACCACCAACGGCTTCCACAATCTGATTTGCTATTTTCCCGTAATCCATAGTTAACCTCCTCAATTGGCACCGGTGCCATCAAATAGAGTATAAAGCGGTTACATTTATTTGTCAATGCTTTTATACTAG
Source organism: uncultured Erysipelotrichaceae bacterium (assembly GCA_964592705.1). Classification (GTDB taxonomy): domain Bacteria; phylum Bacillota_I; class Bacilli_A; order Erysipelotrichales; family Erysipelotrichaceae; genus CAMWMY01. The sequence goes on along the minus strand of CAZQFM010000027.1, from coordinate 4,981 downwards.
AACGAAAGTATCGTTATTTACCTCTTTTTCTTACACTATCTCCTTCCATAAATTCATAACTTATAATTTGAACCTTATCCACCGTATGTTTATTGATCAAATCAAGAATCGTTTTAGCAGCTAAGAATCCTGCTTTCTCATTATCGAATTTAACAGTCGTAAGTCGTGGTTGTATGAGAGAACAAACTTCATACCCTCCAAAACCAATAATCGAAATATCATTAGGAATATGTAAACCACTATCTTGTACTGCTTTATACGTTGCCAATGCTTGCTTATCCGTAGCGCAAATAATGATTTCTGGATGATGTTCTTGTAATAACTGCTTCATACATACTTCTGTTTTCAAATAGCTAAAATCAGCAGTTAATACTTTTACATGATATTTCTCATGGGATGATAATCCATCAAGCACCCCTTGTTTTCGGTGTACCCCCACAGCAACATCTTCTTCATCAACACTTACATAAACAACATCTTGAAATCCTTGTTGCCTAACATACTTCCCTATCATTTTACCAGCCTCATAATCATTATTAATGATAGAAATTCCTTCTTCATACTGCTGTCCAACAAATACAAATGGAATATCAATTTTATTTAAAAATGTCTTATGTGCCTCACTAACACTAGTAGCTAGTAAAATCATCCCATCCACATTCATTCTCCATAAACTTTCCATACTCTTTAACTCTAAAGTCTCATCATGATTTGTATTAATAATTAAAGATGTATAGTTATGTGTTCTTAAATATTCATCTATCGACATTAAAATTCTACTCGAAACGGTGGAATCTAAACATGGTGCAATGATACCTATAATTTTACTTTTTCTTGCCTTCAAGCTTTGCGCAAATGTATTAGGCTCATAATGATATTTATCAATGATGGTTTTTATTTTCTTTCTTGTTTCCTCTTTCATACTTCCCCCATTAAAATAACGAGAAACCGTACTTTTCGTAACACCACACATATCTGCAACATCTTGCATTGTGATTTTTCTTCTCATTTCACCATCCCTTTCATTCTACTTTGACATAATACCCGTATACTATAGCATATAGATTATAATGTATACTAAAGATATTTACAATTATCGTTGAGGAGGATGACTATGCAAAACTTTACAAATGTATCACCATATGAATACAGTGAAAATATATTTGAAACGCTAGGAAAAAAATGGTTCCTGATTAGTGCACAGAAAGATGATAAAATCAATGCTATGACTGCCTCTTGGGGAGGTATTGGTATTTTATGGAACAAACCTGTAGTCTATATTTTTGTAAGACCACAACGCTATACAAATACACTCATTGATGCTACAACAACCTTTTCACTCTCCTTTTTCCCTGAAGAATATCGTGATATATTACGATATATGGGACGTGTATCTGGAAAAGAGGAAGATAAAATAAAAGAAAGTGGTCTTCAACTTATTCAAGATACAGAAGCACCTATGTACAAAGAGTCTGATGTTACTATCATATGTGAAAAGCTATATCATCAACAACTAAATCCAAATGGATTTATCAACCAGAAGATAAACGATCAACACTATCCATCTCATGATCACCACATCATGTATGTAGGTGAAATTAAACAAATATATCAAAAAAAATAAAAGTAGTATCTTACTCGTATATCAACTATATGCAAAAAAGGCTGTGTTAATCCACAACCTTTTTAAATTGACTTTCATATAAATGTTTGTAAATACCATCGGATGCTAATAACATATCATGTGTTCCTTGTTCATGAATACGCCCATCTGTTATCACAACAATTTCATCTGCATTACGTATCGTTGATAAACGGTGTGCAACAACAATCGTTGTTCTACCTTTACAAAGCTCATCTAATGCATCTTGAATATAAATTTCAGTAGCATTATCTAGAGCACTTGTCGCCTCATCTAAAATCAATATAGAAGGATTCTTTAAAAATACCCTAGCAATACTTAAACGCTGCTTTTGACCACCTGATAACTTAATACCACGCTCTCCTATTTGCGTATCATATCCATCTTTCATACGCAAAATATCCTCATGGATATTGGCTTTTTTCGCTGCCTCGATAATTTCCTCTTCACTTGCATCCAAGTTTCCATATGCTATGTTTTCTCTTATCGTTCCTGAAAATAAGAATACATCTTGTTGTACAACTCCAATATTTTTTCTTAACGATGTTAAAGAGAGTTCACGAACATCATGTCCATCAATTAAAATTCTTCCTTTTGTAGTAGGATAAAAGTTTGGAATCAAATGACAAATAGTCGTTTTTCCTCCTCCACTAGGACCTACTAATGCTAGCTTAGAACCTTGTTTCACATGTAAATTCACATTTTGCAAAATATCTTTTCCTTCTTTATATTGAAAGCTTACATTTTCAAAAACAATATCTCCCTTGATATTTTCTAACTCTTTCGCATTCACATGCTCTTCTTCTATAGGTTCATCAATCATTTCACAAAAACGTTGGAAACCAGTCATACCACTTTGTAATTGCTCAGTAAAGTTAATTAGCTTTTTAATTGGATCAATGAACAAATTAATAAATAATAAATAAGCTACAAAGTCTCCGTAGCTAATAATACCCTGATAAGTATAAATACCTCCAGCTACAAGGACAACGACATTTAGTAAATCAATAATAAACCCTGTCCCACTAAAATAATATCCCATTGCTTTATAAGCTTCATCTCGTGCTCTAATAAAAGAGCGATTCCCTTTTTGAAACTTTTTCTCTTCATATGAAGCATTAGTAAATGCTTTTGAAACACGGATTCCAGCAATACTTGTTTCTAGATTAGCATTAATCTCACCTGTCTTCACCCTGCTTTCCATGAAAGCATCACTCATACGCTTTCTTGTTTTCATGGCATAGAAGATAAGAAATGGAATAAATACAAATATGATACATGTTAACTGCCAATTAATCGTACATAAATACACAAAAGAACCAATCATCATCACCGTCGATATAAAAATATCTTCTGGACCATGATGCGCTAACTCACTAATATCCATTAAATCATGAACCATTCTTGACATAATACTTCCTGTTTCATGTTCATCATAGTATGAGAATGGTAATTTCTGCAAATGACGAAACATTTGTCTACGCATATCAGCTTGCATATAAACCCCAACTAAATGTCCATAATACTGAACAAAATAACTTAACAGCATTTTCAATACATAAATAAAGAATAATACTCCAGCAAATACAACTAATAATGCTAATTGCTTATTGGGAATATAATCATTTATGATATTTCTTGTAATGATTGGGTAAAAAAGATTACACATTGCAATGATGAATGCCGCAATCATATCTAATATAAACAATCGTCTATGTGGTTTATAATAGGAAATAAATCTTCTAATCATATATACACCTCTTTTTCTTTGCTTATTCTACCCTATTTTAAACATTTTGTATAGCATAGTGAACCAAATTCACGTAAAAAACAAACGAAAGATCTAATAAATGAAACTTTTCTTTTTATGCTACTCCTTCTCAACATATACACCTTATATATTATTCTTAGTACAAAAGATTCCTACTAATGAAAAACTCCTTCTTTTAATAGAAATCAACCATATTCTTTCCTTTACTTGTAATAGTAATACTTGCTCATAAAAAAACGAATAAAGACAACCTGTAGCATAGTATATTCAAAATTAGTATAAAGATAAATCACATACTAATATTTTTGTCATAAATGATCTTAATAAAAGCTTACTCATCATTTCAATATTTTCATTATGTATAATTGGGCTATATCCCCATAAAACAAACAATGATATACTACAAAGAAAAATACTTCCTAAACTCTAGGAAGTATCAGACTAAGAAAAACCTACCAATAGTGGCTACTATAAAACAAACAATGAAACCAATAATAGTCGGTAATAAAAAGGAAACTATCGTCCACTTCCAACTACCTGTTTCTTTTTTTATTGTTAAACATGTGGTAGCACATGGAAAATGGATTAAGGCAAATAACATCGTACATACTGCTGTTACCCACGTCCAGCCATTTGCGACTAATAGTGCTTTTAACTCTAATAAATTATCAAACTCTATCATATATCCATTAGACATATAAGCCATAATCATAATCGGTATGACAATTTCATTAGCAGGAAAGCCTAAAATAAAGGAAAGTAATATAACACCATCCAAACCAAATAAACGTGCAAATGGATCTAAAAATGTAGAAGTATATTGAAGCAAGGTAATCCCTTCTATTTGTACATTAGCCATGAGCCATATAATAGCACCTGCTGGTATAGCTGCACTAATAGCTCTTCCTAATACAAATAATGTTCGATCAAAAATAGAACGTACAATTACTTTTCCAAATTGTGGTTTGCGATAAGGTGGTAATTCAAGTGCAAAGGAAGATGGAACTCCTTTTAAAAGAGTACTTGAAAGACATGATGATACACAAAAGGTTAAAATAATTCCAAATACAATCACACCTGTAAGAAGTAAGGTACTTACGATACCATCCCACGGTGCTACAAACATACCTGCAAAAAACATACTAATAATGGAAATTAATATAGGAAAACGTCCATTACATGGTACAAAGTTATTCGTAAGAATCGCAAGCAAACGTTCTCTAGGACTATCAATGATACGACAACCACTTACTCCAACAACATTACACCCAAATCCCATACACATCGTTAATGCCTGCTTACCACATGCCTTAGCCTTATGAAAATAACGATCTAAGTTAAAGGCTATCCTTGGTAAATAACCGAAATCTTCTAATATGGTAAACAGTGGAAAAAAGATAGCCATTGTGGGTAACATAACAGATATAACCCACCCTGTTGTTTTCCATATACCTAATACAAGTAAATCCCGTAACCAAGGACTTACATGAATAGCAATTAAAAAATTATTGAAATGTACTTCTCCAATATGAAAGAAATCACTTAACAATTGACCTGGTATATTAGAA
>CAZQFM010000026.1:0-14684 GCA_964592705.1 uncultured Erysipelotrichaceae bacterium | reverse complement strand
TATTCATTAACTTCATTTTCGCAATTGCCATATATACCCTCCTTCCTTAATAAATTAACATTCTTTCAATTTCTTCACTTGCCACATGATAACGAACACCCTCAATAATATTAAACAAGTTTTCTATTTCTAGTTGTGACAAGAAATTATAAGCACAAAACACCAAAGGTGAAGCCGATGAAAAACTCATATATCGACGGGCAAGGTGATATTTAATTTGCTCACTATAGTATTCAATAAAAACAAAATCTTGCTCATCCACATACAATTGATAACTGCTTTTTTCTAATAACTTGAGCATCTCCTCAGCACTTGTCGCATTCACAAGTTGCGTAAACATAGAGGAAGATAACCTCGACCTTACATCTAATAAGCTTTCTTTTATTTCTTGTGGTTCTGCTTGAAAAAACTTTTTATAACGATAAATTTTCGTAATATTGGATAATTCTACATTTGTTTTATATATATTTAAAATACCCTCATTTGTCTTTAATTTAAAGTTTTTTTCCACAACCTCAAACACATGATGATAATATGCTTTTTGTAAAGCTACTTCCAATTTTGTATAAGGAATAACTTCTCCTTTATCCACACGAAAATCTAAAAGGATTTTATAGAACATAGACTTCTTAACAGCATCTAAAAGATCATCATAGCTCTTAGCTTGTGCTAATTTTATAAAATTGACTTTTGTATATCTGTCTAAAAATAATGGCATATCTGCGATAGATTCCATAAATTGACCAGTATTTAATGCACGAACACAAGACAAAATACGATCAATTTCAACCTGATGCAAATGAAGCTCATAAAAGGATTGACTCTTTTTTCCCGCAAAACGGATTAACTTCATCATCTTCATAAACAAATGACGTTTTAATACTTCTTCTAGCTGTCCCCTATGAACACTCATCTCCTGTATATCCTTCAAAGCTTCTCCATATACGGTTTCATTTTTTAAATAACTCGTAATTTCTGAAATACTACGCTTTCGCACAAGTTCATCATAATCACTCTTTTTTAACCTTTGCCCGTACATTGCTTTTGCTTTTGCACTAATGGCACCATTCGCCAATGTATGCACAGAGAACACCTCCTTTAGCGTTTACAGCTCTAATCTTGCAAACAGTGCTTAACAATTTCATCCACCCATTGTTTTCGATTAGCTTCGAATTGTTTTTGTAAATTTGCTGATGCTACTTCATACTCACTCTTTACACTATCTGTATGTTGCTGTAAGGAAGCCTCTAATAATGCCTTTTGTTCAGAAATACGCACAAGGGCTTGACTACGACACTCATCCATAATTTCCTTTGCTTTTGATTGTAAAGAACTTTGTATATTCTGACGTTCTTCTCGAACTCGCTCTACTCGCTCTCTAGCCTCTTTATCACTTTCAATAATCTCTCTAATTATATTCTTCAAAAGCACTCCTCCTCTTCCTATATATTATATAGGTTTTTCATTCAATCCAATAGCCTCGTAATATAACCCTTATTTCACCCTACTTATCCTGCACCTTTATTGTGAACATAAATACCTGTGCATATCCATAAAAGTATGATATCCCCCTATCTTTCTAGGGTCTGAAAAATATTCTACTCCTCACTAAATAAAAAAGCAAGAAAAAACTTCACATCTTGCTAAAAAAATCACGAATTTTATTTTCTTATAAAAAATGGTGCTCAAAGTATGTATATAAATCAATCTTTTCTAATGTAATTTGCTTATGATTCATATAATCTAAAATACCTGCTGACTCTTGAAATCGAAAGGTAATCTGATAAGCACACAAAGCCTGATATGTATAATCAGTTGATTTTGCACCATACTTTATATCCCCTAGTAATGGATGCTTCAAATACGACATCACAGCACGAATTTGATGACTCTTTCCAGTTAAAAGATTTACTTCAAGTAACGAATAACCCTTCCCCTCTTGTAATACTTTATAGGCTGTCTTTGTTTCTTGATACCCTTCTTTTGCATGAGAAATAATATGTGCTTTATTCTGTTTATCCTTTCTATGATATAACGTAATAAGTCCCTCTTTCTTCTGAAAAATCCCTTCTACAATACAAAGATACCTTTTTTCTAACTCACGTAAACGTATCTTTTCATTTACCATTCGTAACGTAGCCGCATCCTTTGCCGCAATGACAATCCCTTGCGTATTTCGATCAATACGGTGACATAAACTAGGTGTAAAACTCTGTTCTTTCGCAGGATCATACTCTTTCTTTTGATATAAATAATGTTTAATACGATCGATTAGCGAATCTTGTACTCTTTGATCATCTCGATGTGCCAGTAAACCAACAGGTTTATTTACGATTAAAAGATGTTCATCTTCATATACGACGGAAAGTGTTGGGCTTACTTGTAAAAAATCATAAGATACCGTACGCTCAAAAAACTCTTCACTTATAAAAAGTTGTATAAAATCCCCTTCTTGTAATCTTTGTGATATTTCACAACGTTTTCTATTCACCTTAATTTTTTTATTACGAATAAACTTATACATTAAACTTTTAGGAAGTGCTGGAACCGATTTCATCAAAAACTTATCTACCCTTTGATCCGCATCATTTCTCTCTATTTTTAATTCTCTCATACACTCACTCCTCTATCCATCTATTGTAAGATAGGAAAACTATTTACGCAATCACTTTTCATTCTATCAATAAATACAAACCATATACTCTTTCTTGAGATTTATAGTTTCTCACCATCATTTCCTCTATACTAAAAACAACACTTTCTTCTCGTAATTATTCTTGATTTGTTGTATCATATATCATATTTTATATGCAAGCATATACATAAAAAAGAGGTGAATCTGATGTTGCTATTCATACTTATTCCATGTTTTATATTTCTTTCTTTTGAAATTTTCATTTTCTTTTATGGAAAGAAAACATCTAAAAAAATAGGTAATTATATTATTGTCTTAGGAGCAGGACTCCATGGAGATAAACTAAGTATATCATTAAAGAATCGACTGGATACTGCTTTAAAACTTCATCATCTATCCCCTTCTACACCCCTTATTGTTTCTGGTGGACAAGGAAAAGATGAACTCGTAAGTGAAGCCTATGCAATGAAAAAATACCTTGTACAACAAGGTATTCCATCCACTCTCATTCACATGGAGGACCAATCTACCACAACCTATGAAAACTTTATCTTGTCAAAACAAAAAATACAGTTACTAGACAACAATGCATCATTACATGTCAATGTCATCACGAATCGTTTCCATATGTTTCGATCTTGGTATTTATGTAGAAAAGTAGGATTTACATGTTATTCCTATCCAGCACCAGATGCCACCAATATAAAAACTTGCAAATACTATATTCGAGAATTTTTTGCCTTTATTAAAATACTTCTCTTTCATCCTTAATCATTTGATAAACATCATGTATACAATCTACAACAGGGTACCCTGTTTTTAATAGCTTATCTTTATGTTCATGTCCATTGGCGATTAAAATACAGTTACACCCTGCAAGGGATGCCACCTCACTATCATGTACACTATCACCGATAAATACTATTTGATGCGGATCGATATGTAACTTCTCAACAAAATCTTGAGCAAGTTGTGCTTTACTATGTGCATGTATATTATCTATTCCTAAAATATATTCAAAATACTTTACTATATCATATACCTTCACTTGTTCTTCTAAATTCTCTAACTTACTAGCAGAAAGAATAACTTGTTTATATCCTCTTTTATGAAATCCTTCTAATACCTCTTTCACTCCTTCATGTAAATTACATAAAATACTTCTAGGTTGATAATAAGCTATATATTCATCCGCTAATACATCAAAAGATGTCTTTTGAAAATCAAATCCTGCCTTCTTATAATATTCTATAATAGGAAATTGAAACACCTTTTGATAAGCCTCTTTATTAGGAAAGATAGATAAACCTTCTTTGGCTAATAGCCAATTCACAGCTTCCACACCCAATTCAACATCATTCAATAAAGTTCCATTCCAATCCCAAATAATATAACGTATATTTTTCATACCATCACCTCTTCTACTTCTTATTATACAACATATCAAAACAAAAAGAGAATCCATGAGCAAAGATTCTCTTTTTAATGTAGGCTTATTCATGAGCTTAAATTTTATTATTAATAAATATTATTATAAAATTGTATTTTCGCATCCGCAGTCTGTATCTCTATCACAGCTATCTATACTGCGTTCACTTCCATATCCATCATTTTCATAGTAGTCAGTGTTACGTCCATTTCCGCATCCACAACTTCTTTCTCTTTCACAAGATTCACCATTACGTTGGTTTCCACATCCACCATCACGGCTTCTTCCTTCATTCCAACGACAAATACGATCATGTCCATTTTCACAACAAGCATCATCGCGATCTTGATCTCTACCACTTCGACAGCATGTATTTCTTTCAATTTCAATGCCTCTTACATCATCAAAAGATGCATTTTCTTGGTAATAATTACAACTATTTAAATGACGTTGTAACAAGCGTAATGCTTCTCCAAAACGTTGGAAATGTACAATTTCACGTTGACGTAAGAATTCAATTGGTTTTCTTACTTCTGGATCATCTGTCAGACGAAGGATATTTTCATACGTTGCTCTAGCTTTTTGTTCAGCAGCTAAATTTTCCATTAAATCAGCAATTGGGTCACCTTTTGATTGTAGCACAGATGTACTAAATGCAGTACCTGATGCTCCTTGAGGATATACTCCTGTTGTATGATCTACAAAATATTGATCAAATCCAGCTTCACGAATTTCATCTATCGATAAATTTCTTGTTAATTGATATACAATTGCCCCAACCATTTCTAAGTGTGCTAACTCTTCTGTACCAATATCAGTAAGAATCGCTCTTACTTCACGTAAAGGCATTGTATATCGTTGGTGAAGATAGCGCATAGCAGCAGCCATTTCACCATCTGGTCCACCAATTTGTGTAATGATAGCTTTCGCTAATTGGGGATTTGGTCTTGAAATGTTTACTGGAAATTGCAATTTCTTTTCATATACCCACATAGACTATTCCTCTCTTTCCCATGGCCATGGTTCATATATATATTGCCAATTGCAGCTATAGTTATTTGATCTGTTCGTTAAAGGTCCAAAACGTCTTTCATATTCTCTTGTTGCCCTATCACTTAAACAGCGGTAAAAATTGTAATATTCCATTGCACGACGATTACAAGGATTAGTGTGTAAGAATAAAGCAGCTTCTTGCATATTAAAATCATACGTTTGAATTTTTCTTAAAAGTTCACAACGATTAAGCATCTTATTTCCCTCCTCTTGGACAGAATGGTTTGTATAATTCAGGAAATATAGTACCTCTACAAAAACCTTCCTCTCTTCTAAATGTACATCTCCATCTTTGTCTTGGTACGTAAGCCATACCTAAAGATGCGTTGTATAACCCTTGATCGATAGAATCAAAGTCGTCATAATCATCGTCACTGTATTCAAACTCATCATTGAAGCTATCTATCCCATTGAATGTACTATAGTTATTACATCCACAAGAACGACATCCTTCACCTTGTCTTCCCTCATTACCAAAATCATAGAAATCTTCTTCAAAGCTACTAAAACTTCTTCTGTTTCTACAACCACAGTTGTTATCAATGTTTCTTGCATTTCTCATGCAATTATTGAAGTTATTACGGCATCTTTGTTCAGCGCGCAAACGTGCACATGAGCGGTTCTCTCCTGAACGTTGGCTTACTGTATTGGCACAACTACGATTACGACGGTCATTTCTACAAGAGTTATTACACTCTCCTACACGAATTCTTTCTCCTCTGCAAGAGCAAGAATTACGACGTTGATTACAACATCCACTACGATTACTCATATATAAATCCTCCTTTTTCTGAGATTTCTCACATCTCAACGTATCATATGCCACTAAACAGAGCCCAAAATAGGCGAAAAAAGGAGGTTTTTAGAAAAAAGGAAACTCGCCTATATATTTTCTTTCCAAATAAAAAAGGCATATAACAATACCTTATATACCTTATATACCTTATCGTTTTCGTCTCTTGTTTACTTCCCTTATCCAAAAGACAATACCAATCACTAGAAACAATGGAACAAATCGAACAAGGAATCTTCTTACATAACCATTTCTTTGTACTATATTCACTTCCTTAACATCTGTTATAGAATTCATCTGTGAATGTTCCTTTGCCACAATAACAAAATCTTCAAAAATATCACTTTCAAACATGATTTTATTTTCACTTTGTGTCGTAGGCAAGGAAATAACAGCATCCCCTTTTAATGCTAATACTTGAAATTGCATATTCTCTTGTTTTGGTTTATCCATAGACACTACAATAGGAGATTGTAGCTGTAAATGTTGTCCTTGTTGCGATACTTCCATATGAAAATAGTCTATAACTTGATATCCATTAACAAGTGCAACCTTCTCTAATTGCTGTTTATGTTTTCTTTCTACAGAGTGTAAATACTCTATATCAATCGTACGTGCAAGCTGTTCATCTTCAAGGGCAAGACTCAATCCTGATATACCTATCGTTTCATCTATTTCTTTCGTCGCAATTTGTGGTTTCATAAATATTTGATAGATAGTATCAAACATTCTTATATCTTGTACAGATAAGCGAAGGGTACTTTCCTGTATATTCTTTTTTAATATTTTTAATTGATCCCTTTCTTCATATGTCAGTTCATCCTTTTCTTTTAACTGCCCTATAATATCTTGAAGTTGTATATATAAATCTTCTTTGGAAACAGATGGTGTTTGTACTTCTACTTCATACTCAAGTTCTCCACCTTCATATTGTAAAGTCAATGTCTGCAATCCTACTTTTTTTCGATCATACCCAGATACCATAGAAGCATCCATATCTATCTCTTCAATAGTACCATCATCATAGACAACACTTACCTTTCCTCCTTCTACATTTAAATATTCATCCAATATAAATACTCTCTGAGGCTCTGTAAGCATCACTAACTCTTTTATTCCTTTATATTGTGCTACATACGTTTTATCCTGCTTAGCAACATTCACTTCTGTATTCCAACCAATAAATTTCGCATTCTGTTTCACTGGTGTATCTACTATTGGATACATCCCTTCCAAAACTTCCATATAAGCACGATCTTGTTTATCCGCAAATGTTCCACCATTTCCTTCAAACGTTATTCGATAATATGTCTTCTCTTTTAACTGTTCTTCATTCAAAATAGTATCGATATGATCTGCTTTCACATAACCAACATTTTGTCGAAAACTATATAAACCATCTGCATCATTAGACAAATCCATTTGTACCTTATACCATGTCCCATATGCATTTGAAACCTTTTCTAATAAGATAAATGCATACTGTTCATTAGCTCCTGTTTCATAAAGAATCTTTGCATCATAACTAGCTTCTTCATATATATAAACACTTTGTATTCCCTCTTTGATACCAATCGTATATGCATTCTCATCTTTATTTCCTAGCATATCATCTATATAGGCATAATATTGAACAGCTTTCTCTCCCCAATAAGGATCACTTGCATAACTTACATTCATACCACTCGCTTTATTTCCAAAGTATCCACCATGGTATTGAAATTTATCGGGATGTAAATAACTACGTGAAATATAGTATTTCGCATGAGAGGCAATACTGGATGCTACATGAAGATAGCGAGATGCATTACTCTCTACATCAGAATCAAATGCTGCATGCCCAAATAAATTATTTCGAGTGAATGCTAACGCACTTCTTCCTATTGCTGATTCATTCATAGCAAGAGATAACATCATCAATGCATTCGCTCCATATTCATTCTGGTATTGTATAAAACTTTTTTCTGTACCATACAACATAGAATCAGTTAACACATTATGTACTCCATTACCACTTTTATCTTGAAAAGATAAAAGCTTACGATTAACTCCTAAATGATCTTGTAAATAAGCTTGTAAATCTTCACTAGTATACTGACTTGTGGAACGATGAGATAAATATTGATAATAGTTATAATAGGGAGAGCTTGCATTTACAGCATGTTCATATGATTGTTTTCGATAATCTTCTATCATCTCCATAAATCCAGAGTCTGTATTCTCATAAAAATAGTGACCATCATAGCTATAATACGTATGATCCTTTCGCAAAGAAGTAGGCGCCTTCCCCAAATAAATAGATGTACTATACCCATCCTTTTCAAAATCTGTTTTTATCTGATGATATAGCTTCTTCTCTGTAACCTTATAGCTTGTCATCCCTTCTATTTTACCTAATGGTAATATCGTAAGATCTTCCGCCTTTGCCCATCCTTGTACACCAGATAACATAAACTTCATATACGACGCATCTTCATTTGTATCTATAAAAGCTGCATCTCTACCATAACATCCATTCGTATAACCTCTTTCATTAGTTTTCACATTGATGTAATTCGTATTTACAGTACAGCTATTATTAGAAGAAAATAAAACAAGCCCATACTCAATATTGATAATCTTTCCCTTATGCACTATTGCTGCATTATATAATTCATCTCTTTCTTTTTCAAAAGCTTGTTTTGCTTCTACATAAGTAGAATATTCTTCTTTCGTTTCATATTCTCCTTCGTTTGTAATATTTACAATTGTATATTGATCATTATTGACAAGTGTTTCTTTTGCATATAACGATGATATAAAAAATAACGAAAAAACCACACATAACCCAATATAATATTTCTTCATTTTATTCACCCATCTACCTTTTTCTTATATATTTCATAAAGATATTGTACATCGTAATCCTTTTGGAAACTTATTTTTAATAACATTTCCATCTCCCTTTCCAAAACCAATAATATGAGAATGATATGCGATAGCGACAAACCCTTTATATCCTGGTATAGATAACATATTCCCTTGCATAAAGGAAACACATTGTTGTTCATCAAGTGAAACTACTTGCTTATGATAATTCTTTATTATCGCAGCCATATAAAAATGTTGATGAGGCTCAAATCTTTGTTTTCTCACTTCCCCACACAATATACCTTGACGCAATACTTTTATTTTCTTTAAATCAAAAAATGGTTGTTTACATGCATATATTTTATCTTGATGACTCATAAGGTGAAAATCAAAGGAAGTAGCATGTTGTTGTAGAAAATCATTTACACAACGATCCATATTCTTTGATGCTATTGTTTTCAACTTCACTTGTGTATTTTCACTTTTTCTTCTAAATTTAGCGATAAAATGACCTTCTCCTTTATCCATAGGGAAAATTCTTCTCACCTTCGTCACATCCAAATCTTTATAGGCAATTCCTTCTCTTCCAAAAGATACCCTACAATCCACTAATTCCATATCCGGATAAGATTGTAAGAAAGTATATACCACCTCTTCATTTTCTTCTTGTGCATACGTACATGTCGAATATACTAAAATACCATCTTTTCTTAATGCTTTATAAGCACTATCTAAAATATGTAATTGACGATTTCTACAAGAAAGTACATGCTCTTGACTCCACTCTTCCATCGCTTTGGAATGCTTCTTAAACATTCCTTCTCCACTACAAGGTGCATCTACTAACACTTTATGAAAATGACCTTTAAACACCTCACATAATTTATCTGGATATGCATTCGTTATCATATTCTCACTTATCCCCATGCGCTCCATATTGGACAATAAAACATTCGCACGTCCACTATCAATTTCATTACTCACTAAAAAACCTGTATGATTTAATTTCGCTCCTATTTGAGAGCTTTTCCCTCCTGGTGCAGCACATAAATCTAACACCCATTCTCCTTCTTTGACATCTAAAACCTCTACTGCACTTGTCGCAGAAGGTTCTTGTACATAAAATAAACCAGCTATATGATAAGGATGATTTCCAATACTTGAAAGATGGGAAGGTATATAAAAAGCTTCTTTACAAAAGGGAGTATGTTCTAATGGAAATACAGCTAATGACTGAAAATCTTCGACACTAACTTTTAATGTATTGACACGTAAACCACGATACATTGGCTTTTCTAAAGTAGCTAAATAATCTTCATATTCTTTTCCTAACAATGCTTCCATACGGCTTAAAAACTTATGCTTCATACTATTCAACCTCACAATATATAACTCTATCATATCATAAAGCTCTATAATAAAAAAAGAAAATCAAACATGATTTTCTAGGGTGGCATTTTTATCTTTATAAACTACTAATAAACGTTTTTAAAAAGTCACTAACAAGGCTACTAATTACACTTGTAGAAAACATAAGTGCGTGTTCTTTAGCTGTCTGTGTAAATGTCTTCTTATCTTTATTGTATACACTACTTAATAAGGTATGTAAAACTTTATATTCACATTCATTTTTCCTTTTGTTTACGTGTTCTATAAGCCTTTCTAAATCCTGTTCTAATCTAGCCCATTCAAATTCAGGTTGTACCTTTTGAACAGATACATTGTTATTATTTCCATAAATTACGGTACTATTTACAATTTTCATATGTGTTACTCTCTACTTGATTTTCATTCCCTATAATAACATTAGAATCCATTATGTTCATATTATCAAAATTTATGGTTAAGGACTTAGTAGATCCATTCATACAATCACGCAAAACATTAACAACCTTCTTTGCAAACTCATGATCTTTAACATTTATAATAAAGTATCTTCCTGAATTTAACTCAAAAACGATATTCTTACCCAAACGTTTATTTTTTTCACTAATACTATAAAAGAAATAAATACAAACGCCTAAAATAGCCAAACCTACTACTGGTTGAAAAAAAAGAAGCACAATCCCTAATAATATTCCATATGATAAATAATTAGGAATCTCTTTTTTTCTCGGTTGTCCAATAAACACAGATGTTACACTACTTATCTGGATAATCGTATCATAAAACTCTAGAACATTATTAACAATAGAAAACTTAGACAAATTTAATACTTCACCCCTATCAAAGATGTTTAATATACTTTCAACAAAACTATTTTCCATAATATCTCCTTCTATCCTTCTTTCATTCCACCCCATATTATGATACCGTAAGACAATATCATTGACAAGCTCAAAAAATAGCCAAAATAAAAAGCTCACCATAGTAATTCTTGAGCTTTATAACTTATATAATTTTAATCTCACACTCTAACTCATAACCTGTTTTTTCATATACAATCTTTTGAACGTGTTCAATTAATGTTAAGAATTCTTTTGATGTCGCATTTCCTTTATTAATTAAAAAACCTGCATGTTTCGTACTAACCATAGCATCACCATACGTATACCCTTTCAACCCACATTCATTAATTAAGGCAGAGGCATAATTCCCCATCGGTCTTTTAAATGTACTACCAGCACTATAATGTTGTAAGGGCTGCTTTTCCTGTCTTCTCTTTAATAAATCATCCATCCTTTGCTTAATCTGTTTGGCATCTCCTTTTTCTAATTGATAGACAACTTCTAAAATACAAACATTTCGTTGAATAAAAGCACTATGACGATAAGAAAACTTTAAATCATCTTTTCGAATAATCTCAATATTTCCATATTCATTCAATACTGTACACTCTACAATGGCATCTCCAACCTCACCACCATAAGCACCCGCATTCATAAAACAAGTTCCTCCACAAGTCCCAGGAATACCATAAGCAAACTCTAAATTAGTAAGAGAATGTTGCCAAGCAAACATACATACATCCATAATATTAGCACCTGCTTCACTTCGTATTCGTGTATCACTTTCTAATGTCATATTACAGTAATTCTTCGATAAGACGATGACAAGACCTGAAAAGCCATGATCAGTAATTAAAATATTCGATCCATTCCCTAAAATAACATAAGGTACTTGTGTTTTCTGTGCTGCGCGAAGAATATGTTGAATTTCTTGTATAGTACTAGGCTCTACTAATAAACGTGCATTCCCACCAATATGCAAGGTTGTATATGGCTTCAGGCTGACTTCTTCCTTCCATATACATCCACATGCTTTTAATTCTTCTTTCAATGCATGAAACTGTTCCATTATAAACCCTCCATAATTATTATATAAGACAAAAACCTACTTTGAAACAGAAATTGTAAGTTTTACCTATCGACTTGATAATGATTTTGTATTTTACATACTTTTCATATTATTATATGATACTAATAAATGAAATATAAGGAGGATTTATATGCAAAAAGTAGAACATCCACGTCAAATGCTATGGCAATTATTCAAAGCGACTTTTGTATTAAGTGCCTTTACATTTGGTGGTGGGTTTGTCATTGTTTCTTTAATGAAGAAAAAATTTGTCGAGGAGTTAAAATGGTTTGAAGAAGAGGAAATGTTGGATATTACCGCAATTTCACAATCCTCTCCAGGACCTATACCGATTAATGCTTCTGTCATCATCGGTTATCGTATGTATGGGATTATCGGTTCTCTTGTAGCAGTCTTAGGTACAGCAATCCCACCAATGGTTGTTATTTCTGTCATTTCAGTATTTTATGCACAATTCCGTGAGAATGTTGTAATCGCAACAGCACTACAAGTTATGAGAGCTGGGGTTGCAGCTGTTATCTTTGATGTTGTTGTGAAACTAGCAGGTAATGTATGTAAAACACGAAGAAACTTATATATTGGCTTAATGATTGTTTCTTTCTTTTGCACATATGTATTGGATATCAGTGCAATGCTTATTATTATAAGCTGTTTAGGAATTGGTATTGCTGATTTATTATGGAACATATGGAAAGAAAGGAGAGCGGAAGCATGATTATTACATTGTTTTTAAGCTTCTTACAAGTTGGTTTATTTAGTGTAGGTGGTGGATATGCAGCCATTCCTTTAATTCAACACCAAATTGTTGAATTACAAAAACTTATGACTTTGGCTGAATTTAGTGATTTAATTACGGTTGCCGAAATGACACCGGGACCTATTTCTATTAACTCTGCCACATTTGTTGGTACAAGATTAGCAGGAATACCTGGTGCTATCATATGTACACTAGGAGTTATTATTCCATCTTTCATTATTTGTTTATTATTAGCACACTTCTACTATAAATACCGTAACTTTCAAGGTGTACAAACCGTACTCTCTGCTTTAAGACCAGCTGTCGTTGCATTAATTGCATCTGCTGGATTATCGATCTTGTTACTTGGTATTTTTCAAGCAGATAAAACATCCATTGTTTTATCAGATTTTCGTTGGATAGAATGTCTTTTATTTATCGGAGGCTTTTATTTACTTCGTAAATATAAAGTAAGTGCTATTGCCATTATTTTTGGAAGTGGTGTTATCGGAACGATTCTTTATATGCTTATTGGTTAAGTTGTTTGCATATCGCAATACATGTCTGCATGGGCTGAGATAAAAACTTATCTTTATGGTAGATAAGTTGAATATCTCGGCTCATTTTTATATCTGCTATAGGAAGAATATACAAATCCCCATTTGCTACCTCTTTTTCAACTAACAATTTCGATAATATAGCGAGCCCTCTTCCATTTATGACAGCACGTTTAATGGCATCTGTATTGGTACAACTCCATGTTTGATTCAATAGAATGCCTTTTTCCGCAAGATATTGTTCGTACTGATTTCGCTCGATACTACCTTCTTCACGTGATACAAAAGACTGCCCTTGTAATTGATCGATGGATAAGCAATCCATTTGATAAAAAGGATGTGATCTTCCTACAACAATAACCAACTCATCTTCATATATAGGGATGTTCACTACATCTTTGCTTTTTACTAACCCTTCTACAATTCCAATATCGATTGTACTATTTAAAATTTGCTGCTCTATATGCGAAGTATTATTAACAACAACCTTGACTTGTATATTCTTTAAAGAAGATTCTATTTCCATAACAATATCATGAAGAAAACATGTTCCAACGGTTACACTTCCACCAATCCGTAAAGTAGACGATACTCCTGATTGTTTCATTGTGTTATCTAAACACTCAAATGCATCCACAATATGCTGAGCATGCGTAAATAAGCGTTGGCCCTCTTGCGTTAAATATAATTTATGTGATAAACGCTCAAATAACTTCACATCATAATATGCTTCTAGTTCACGAATAGCCTGACTTACTGTTGGCTGTGATAAAAATAAGGTAGCAGCAGCCTGTCGCATTTTTCCACATTTCACAACGGTTACAAAGATTTTTAAATGACGAAATGTCATAGTAATCCCTTCTTTCCTTCACACTCTACCTATTATAATCAAAAAAGAGAACAACTTCAAATCGTTAAATACGAATCGAACACTATACAAAAAAGTTAAATATTCGTTTTTAAGGATACAGATTGACAATGTAAGCTTAGCATGTAAATCCATGCTTTTCATAACACTTGACAAGTTCCTATATATTAGCTAAAATCAATTAGTCAATTAATTATTAATTGATTAATTAATTGGAGGACTATACTATGGAAATACGAGAACTCATACAACTCATGCGAAAATTTCAACTTTTGCATCGTCAACAATTACAACAAATCATGGTTAATGAAGGTATCTTTTGGGGACAATTACCCATTTTAGAAGAGATTAGAAAAAAAGGCTGCTGTACACAAAAAGAATTGGTTGATACGCTACAAGTATCTCCACCTTCCATAACAACAAGTATTAAGCGTTTGGAAAAAAA
>CAZQFM010000025.1:6702-14694 GCA_964592705.1 uncultured Erysipelotrichaceae bacterium | reverse complement strand
CTTTAGAAGAAAGAATCGTAAAGAAGAAGTATAATCTAATCATAATGAAATAAAAGTGAGTCTTACATGTTGAACTGAAAGTAGTTAACAATTAAGACTCCTTTTTTTATATTTTCTATTAAAAAGAAACTGAACATAGATATTAGATGTAATTTTGTGGCATCTTTTATAAGCTTATGTTATTTTATTTTAAAATATATTAAATGGATTTACATTATTTAGATTAAAAAGGGTATAGATGGTAAAACTATTTTTAGGATTGAAGATTTAAGAAAATATTGAATGATATCATATAGAATATGATTTTTGAATCAAAAAATTATATTTATTAGAGGAAGTGATTATACTTTATCAATAATTTGAAAATAGTATTCATAGGGTTACTATTTTGTTGTTTTTTCACTAGAAAATTATGGTATAATGTATCTGCTTAGAGAATGGAGGAATTTTTATGATGTTTTCAAAAGAAGTTGGTATCGACTTGGGAACAGCGAATTTATTAATGTATGTAAAAGGGGAAGGTGTAGTGATTGATGAGCCTTCTGTAGTAGCAATAGATGCAGAAACGAAGAAATGTCTTGCGGCTGGACAAGATGCGAAAGATATGCTAGGTAGAACACCAGGTAGAGTTTTAGCAATTCGTCCTTTAAAAGATGGTGTGATTGCGGATTTTGAAGTTACAGAAATCATGTTGAATTTTTTCTTTAAGAAGCTTGCGATTAAAGGGATGTTCAAAAGACCTACCATTCTTATCTGTTGTCCAAGTAATATTACAAGTGTTGAGCGAAATGCTATAAGAGATGCAGCATATCGTGCTGGTGCTAAGAAGGTTTATATTGAAGAAGAACCTAAAGTTGCAGCTGTTGGTGCAGGTCTTGATATTTCAAAGCCAAGTGGTTGTATGGTACTTGATATGGGTGGTGGAACTACAGATGTAGCTGTATTATCTTTAGGGGAAATTGTTTCTTCCACTTCTTTAAAAGTTGCAGGAGATGTTCTTGATCGTGATATTATTAAATATGTAAAAGAAGAGAAGAAATTGTTAATTGGAGATCGTACAGCGGAAGAAATTAAAAAGACGATTGGTACAGCTTGGAGTAGTTCTAGTATGCAAAATCAGGAAATGGAAGTAAGTGGACGTGATTTAGTAACTGGTTTACCACATACGATTACGCTTACAAGTAAAGAAATTGAAGGAAGTATGAGAGAAAGTCTTCAAAATATTGTGCGTGCATGTCGTACAGTGTTAGAACAGACTCCTCCTGAACTTGCTAGTGATATTGTTACTCGTGGTATTGTATTAACTGGTGGTGGTGCTTTACTACATGGTATTGATGAGTTATTAAGAAGTGAATTACATATTCCTGTTTATGTTGCGGATAATGCCTTGCGTTGTGTAGCGGAAGGTACAGGTATTTTACTTGAAAACTTACACCTTGTTAGTTAATTTGGTGTTGTAAAGAAAACGAGGTGGAAGTATGAGTTGGTTATTGTATATTGTTATACCATTTCTTATGTCAACATTCTTAACACCGATTTTAAAAAAAATTGCATATAAATTAGAAATCTATGCGGAAATGAATGAACGTACGATACATACAAAGCCTATTGCACGTGTTGGTGGTGTAGCTATCTATGTTGCTTTTATTATTACAATGGCAATGTTTGTGAAGGTGGATAATTCTTTGAATGGTGTATTAATTGGAGGTACCATTATGTTTATTGGTGGTCTAATTGATGATATGATGAATTTGAAACCTAAATATAAGTTATTATTTCAATGTCTTGCGGCTATTATTTTAATTTGGTTTGGTGGTATTAGTTTAGATGCTATTCGTTTACCGTTTGGTATTACGATTAATACGGGTATCATTTCTTATTTTGTTACATTTGTATGGATTATCGGAATTACGAATGCAGTTAACTTAATTGATGGGCTTGATGGACTTGCTGGTGGAATTAGCGTGATTATTTTAGTTGTCATTGCCACATTAGCAGTTATTGAAGGTAGAATGGATGTACAAATGCTAAGTTTAATATTAGCAGGTTCTACACTAGGTTTTTTGATTTATAATTCACATCCAGCTTCTATTTTTATGGGAGATTGTGGAGCACTATTTTTAGGGTTTATTATTTCCGCAATATCTTTATTAGGGTTTAAAAGTTCTACTTTTATAACATTAGGTCTACCTATTTTACTTCTTATGATTCCTATTATTGATACATTAAGCGCAATTGTAAGAAGGAAGCTCAGTGGAAAAAGCTTTTCAGATGCAGATAAAAATCATTTACATCATGTTCTTATGAGAAGGTTTGGTCATCGGAATACGGTTTTAATTTTATATGCTGTTACTGCTTTATTTGGAGTTACTGCATATATATATATCATTAATAAAAACTTAGGAATCTTTGTATTATTTCTGATTGCGATTGTTGTTGAAATTTTTATTGAGTTCTCAGGTATGATTTCTCCACAATATCATCCATTAATTTCACTTTTCCGCTTTTTATTTCATGCAAAGGTGAGAACGGAATCAGAAGTATTAGAAGATAAAAAAATTGAGAATAAAGAAGAGTGATTGTGATACTAGCAACCCTTTTTTTACTTTATTTATTCGTAAGTTCTTTAGGGAAGGTATAAAAAGGATACGAATAAGTACATGAGGAGGTATCTCATGGAAGTGAAAAAATTATATGCTTTATTACAAATAGATGAAAATTATACCGTTGGCAAACAGGAGTACTGGAATCATTTATGGAGTCATTATGTGGAAGAGAAGAAAACAGATTATCAGTCTCTTAGTGTAAAAGAAGCAGTAGCACGTTTTATAAGTGATCAGAATTTACGTGAAAGAAGAAATGCGAAATCGTGTGAGGAGTTCGGTGTACATATTAGAGTTGGAGATATTTGTTATGTTGATTTTGGAGATGCATATATAAATGAGATAGGGTATCAACATTTTGCGATTATTATAGCTATTTATCATAATAAAGCTTTTGTTATTCCTATGAGTGGAAATGAACAAAGTTATGAAAAAGCTTATCATAAGAAGAATATGACGGGTAGAAAACATTTGATGCAACTTGGAAAAATGAAGGGAATGAATAAGAAGAGTGTTTTATTTTTAAATGATGCTAAGTTTATTAATACAGCACGGATTATTGATGTGAAAGCACACCTTAATAAAGAGAGTCCTTTATTTCATGAAATTGTAGAACGATTTAAAAAATGCATATCCTAACAAGATATGACAAATCTTGAGGTAAGCCTTCTTATACAATATGACCGAAGAGGTGGTAATTTGCAGAAGGTTATATCAACGAAAAAAGAAACAGTATTTTCTTTTCTACAAATACAGGATATATATTGTGGTATTTGTGCTTTATGTATTGGTTTTATTCAATCGCCTTTAGCGATTTGCTTTGTATTACCATATTTATCTTATGTATATATGAGAAAAACAAGAGAGTGTGTTATCTCGACAGTTATTATTTTGCTTTGTACGTTACAAAATGGAATTATGACTTCTTATGTGTATGCTTTGTGTATTTCAGTCTTTTTTCTATGTATTCATAGTTTACGTCTACTTGAGAAAAATATTTATCGCTATATACCATATGTCGCAACTCTCATAAGTATTCCATATGCGCTCTTTACTTATCAATTGCGAGGAGAAAGTGTATTGCTTATTGTGATTACAATGGTGTTGTCTTTTCAGTTACATAAAGATTATAAATGGCTTCAGTCATCCTTTCTCATTGACCCTATTATTTATACGAGCTTGTTGTTTGCCTTATTGAGTATTTTGGATATGGTTACAGGAGGGAGGTATGCATTACCGATTTATGGTGGTGGTTTTCTACTTATTGCATTAATAAATGATTTGAAGGTGACCGTTGTATTAAGTATCGGTGTTCTTATACTACATCCTTTAGTAGAGCTTCAATCAGTATGTATGCTTGTATTGTTTCTAATTGGATTAAGTAAAGATGATAAAAAAATATGTGTCATGCTGTTACTAGCATCATTATTAATTTTTCCTACAACTCCATATCAAGTTATTTATACGATTACGGCTTGTTTTATTGTTTGCCTTTATAAAGATTCTTATGTACCATGGCTTCGAGGAGAAGCATCTGTGCAGTCTGGCATTTCTTCAACGCCACAAAGTTTATTGAAAAGACAGATGAATAATTTTTCTAGTATATTTGGATCTTTGGCACAATATTATGAAAATGTATCTGGTATTGAAGCAGAAATGTTATCTAATATGGCCAAGGCTTTAAAGTTTAGCGCAGATGAAGTAAAGAAGTTAACAGGGAATGAAACAGTGCGTGAAAAAGTTATGAATGCATTAGAAGGGTATCAGTATGATGTTACTTATTTTATGATGGAAGAGATAAAAGAGGGAAGTTTACATATAGAATTAGATATAAAAAATATTAAAAAGAATGAAATTAAACAAACTCTTTTACCCTTGTTAGAAGTTCTTTTACATACAAGATTACAAGTTTGTGATGTAAAGTATTTACGTTTTAGTAATGGTTATCATCATATTGTATTTGAAACATTAGTTCCTTATGAAATTCACTCTTATGCACATAGTATACAAAAACCTTATGCTGTAAGTGGAGATTCATATTCTATTTTTCGTTTTCGTCAAAGTACGATATGTATGATTTCAGATGGTATGGGAACAGGTGAAAAAGCAGCGAATTCATCTCGTTTAATTACGAATATTTTTCAAAGAATGATTATTAGTGGTATACCACAAATCGAAAGTATTAAGTGTATAAATAAGCTTCTACAAAGTGATTCTTATGCAACATTAGATGTTCTATGTTTTGATCAA
The DNA here is from genome assembly GCA_964592705.1 of uncultured Erysipelotrichaceae bacterium. Taxonomy (GTDB): domain Bacteria; phylum Bacillota_I; class Bacilli_A; order Erysipelotrichales; family Erysipelotrichaceae; genus CAMWMY01. The sequence continues at coordinate 9,841 of CAZQFM010000025.1, read as the reverse complement.
AGTCAGGGTGTCGTGTATATATCAAAATCAGCTGCATGCCCAACATATCTTATTCGTAATGATAAGTTATATGAAATTAATGGGAATTCATTACCTGTTGGTATTGTGTCGCAAATGGAACCAGATTGTTTCCTAATTGATCTTAAAGAAGGTGATGAATATTTAATGGTATCGGATGGTGTGTATGTAGATGAAATCGAAACGTGGATGAAAACAAGAAATCATGGAAAGGTGAAGGATGACGTGAAGGAATTTGTGGAATACTTAAAACAAAATCAAAGAGATGATGATACAACTGTATTATTAGCACAAGTTCATAAAGTAAACAATTTACAAAGTTAATAAAGGATATTCATAGTGTACTGCCAGACTATTTATTGAGAATAGTCTGGTATTTATCATATAGATAAAGAACATGATAGAATAGTTGAAAAAAATAATATTGTTATGTATAATACGCATATGAATAATACAATCAAACAAAGCTTACAAAAATATAAATGGGTGATAGGTGTTTCTGGCGGAAGTGATTCTATGGCATTATTGCATATGTGTATGGTGAATCATATTGATATTGTTGTAGCACATATGAATTATAAGAAGAGACAGACAGCGGATCGTGATATGCAAGCGGTGATACAGTATTGTGAACAGTACCATATACCTTATGAAATACGAGTTCCTTCTACGAAATGTAGTACTAATTTTCAGGCGTATGCTCGAGATGAACGCTATGCTTTTTATAAGGATGTTATAGAGAGGTATCAAGCTCATGGTGTGTTAATTGCTCATCAATTAGAAGATCATATTGAAACTTATCTTATGCAGAAAAAAAGGCAAATGCTTCCCACATACTTTGGTATACAAGAAGAAACTTATATCAAGGGCTGTTTTGTGAAAAGAGTTCTTTTAGAGTTTACGAAAGAGGAACTTAGATTATATTGTCGGCTTCATCAGGTGATATATCATGATGATGAAAGTAATTTTTCGGATGCATATACAAGAAATCGTATACGACATGAAATAGTAGATAATATGAGTATTTGTGAGAAAAACAAGATGTGTGAAAAGATTCGTAAAGAAAATGAGGAACTTGAAAATAAGCGTAAAGAAGTGGGGGAATATTATAGATCATGGGATGCTTCTAAAGAGGGTCTTTTATGTATACCATCCTCTTATCACATTGATGTCATTGATGAAATGATATATCAGACTTTACACTTTCATACGTCAAGAAAAGAAGTGATAGAAATTTATAAGCAGTTTTTAGGAGATAAAAATTGGACAAGAAGAATAAAAGATGGTTATGAGATAAGTAGTGCATATGGAAAATTAATTATTCATAAAGAACCACAAAATTATGAATACGTTTTTCATGAGGTATCCTATGTGAAGACTCCTTACTTTGAAATCTCTAATAGAGGAAGTAAGAAAGAAGGGATAGCAATAAGAGAGGAAGAATTTCCTATCACCATTAGGAATGCTCGTCATCAGGATAAGATTCAATTATCATTTGGTTCTAAGTCTATCAATCGATGGTTTATTGATCAAAAAATCCCTGCTTATCAAAGAGCTGTATGGCCAGTAATAGAGAATCGATACCGAGAAATTATTTTTGTACCACAAATTGGGTGTGATATTGAACATTTATCTAACAATCCGTCACTATTTGTGATAAAATAAAGAATATGTCTATTGGGAGGACTTAACATGCATCAAAGTGTTGAAAAGATTTTAATTTCAGAAGAGGAAATTGTTGCTCGTTCAAAAGAGCTTGGAAAGCAAATAAGTGAAATTTATAAAGAGAAACAGGAAGTACCTATTCTTGTGGCTTTGTTGAAAGGTAGTATACCATTTTTATCAGAATTAATTAAGCATATAGAAATTGATATAGAATTTGATTTTATGGATGTTTCTAGCTATGAAGGTACAAAGTCTTTAGGAGATATTAAAATTAATAAAGACTTGAGTTGTTCTGTTAAGGATGAATCTATTTTACTTGTAGAGGATATTATAGATACAGGGCGTACATTAAAGGAGGTAACACGTATTCTAAGAAATAAAGGTGCGAAAGATGTAAAAGTTGTGTCTTTATTGGATAAGCCAGATCGCCGGGTAGTGGAAATCGAAGCAGATTATGTTGGATTTACCATTCCTAATGAATTTGTTATTGGTTTTGGTCTAGACTATAATCAGAAGTATCGTAATTTACCTTATATAGGTATTTTAAAAAGAGAAGTATATGAATAGTTATTTAGAAACTAGGAGGAGGGCTTGTTATGAAGAACAATAAACGTTTTGTCAATTGGATACCTATTCTTGTTGTTTTCATGATCCTTTTAACCATTTTGAATTTTGGACAAGGAAACAGTTCGAAGAAGTTTACCTATAATGAATTTATGGCGAAAGCGGGTGAATTAACATCTGTAAAAGCTACTGTTTCTGTAGGATATACTATAGTAGATGTAAGTGGTGTATATGTGGATGGAGAAAAACAAGTGCCATTTAGTGTTACGGTACCAAATACAAATGATAACGTAAACAAAGTTACAGACTTATTGAGTAAAGAAGGAAATGAAATTAAAATTCATGATGCTACAGAGCAAAGTATTTTTCTAACATTGTTAGAAATTGCTATGCCGATTTTATTGACTGTAGGTCTTATGCTCTTTGTATTGACTAGGATGAATCCTGGAAATCAAGTAAGAGCACATGGAGCAGCTAAAACATGGGTTAGAATGGAAGGAAATATTAAAGTTCGTTTCAAAGATGTAGCTGGATGTGATGAAGAAAAAGAAGAAGTAAAAGAAATTATTGATTATTTAAGAAGTCCGAAGAAATTTAGTGATATGGGAGCACGTATTCCAAAAGGAATGTTAATGGTTGGTCCTCCAGGAACAGGGAAAACATTATTAGCAAAAGCTGTTGCAGGGGAAGCTAATGTCCCATTCTTCTCTGTGTCTGGTTCGGATTTTGTAGAGATGTTTGTAGGTATGGGGGCAAGCCGCGTGCGTGACTTATTTAAAAAAGCACAACAGGCTGCACCATGTATTATCTTTATTGATGAGATCGATGCTGTAGGAAGACAGCGTGGAGCTGGTATGGGTGGAGGAAATGATGAGCGTGAACAAACCTTAAA
>CAZQFM010000025.1:0-6692 GCA_964592705.1 uncultured Erysipelotrichaceae bacterium | reverse complement strand
AAATGCTTGTAGAAATGGATGGTATGAGTGAGAATAAAGGTATTGTTATTATTGCTGCAACCAATCGTCCCGATGTACTAGATCCTGCATTATTACGTAGTGGTCGATTTGATCGTCAAATTACAGTAAATTTACCAGATAAAAAAGGACGTACAGAAATATTAACAGTACATGCGAGATCAAAAAAATTAGCTGATAATGTGAATTTAGAAAATTTAGCTAAACGAACTCCTGGTTTCTCTGGAGCTGATTTAGAAAATGTGTTAAATGAAGGTGCTATTTTAGCTGTACGTGATAACCGTAATCAAATTACTATGCAAGATTTAGATGAGGCTATTGATCGTGTTATGATGGGACCAGCGAAAAAATCTAAGAAATATTCTGAAAGAGAAAAACGCTTGGTTGCTTATCATGAAGCAGGTCATGCGATTATTGGGTTAAAGTTAGAAAATGCTGATATTGTACAAAAAGTTACGATTATCCCTCGTGGAGATGCAGGTGGGTATAATTTAATGACACCAAAAGAAGAAAAACTACTACCTACAAGAAATGATTATTTAGCACAGATTACTGGATTATTAGGTGGTCGAGTTGCAGAGCAAGTTGTCTTTAATGAAATCTCTGCTGGGGCAAGTAATGATATCGAAAAAGTAACGAAAATTGCGAAAGCAATGGTAAAGAGTCTTGGAATGTCTTCTCTTGGACCTGTACAATATGATGATCATACAGGAAATGTTTTCTTAGGGCGTGATTATGGAAGTGGTAGCAACTACTCAGATGAAACAGCATTTGAAATTGATAAATAGATTCGTAAGATAATAAGTGATTGTTATGATGAGTGTATGAAGATTATGAAAGAAAATATTGATCTATTACACTTAATTGCGAATACATTAATAGAAGAAGAAACAATTACTAATGAACAGATTATGAATTTGATGGAACATGGAACTATTCACCCAAAAGAAGAAGTTGAAAAAGATTCTATAGCAGATAATGAAATTGAAAAACTTTAAGAGATATGGATCTTCTATTATGTGAGATCCATATCTTTTGATATATGGGACATAGCTTCTGCTCTATTGGTATGATGGGAATATTATATATGTTTGTATACATTTCATATTAGCTTATGATATACTACAAATGCATAACGTAAAGAGGAGTGATGGTATGCAAGATAAATTACTAAAAGCAGTGGCTTGTGAAGGCCGTGTACGTATTTATATATGTTCATCTACTCATTTAGTAGATGAGGCTAGAAAGAGATTTGATTTATGGCCTACTGCAAGTGCTGCATTAGGAAGAACGTTAAGTATAGCTTCCATGATGGGAAGTATGTTGAAAGATAAAAAAGAACAACTTACGATAAAAATTAATGGTGGAGGTCCTATTGGTACGATACTTGTAGATGCATATGAGGATGGACACGTAAGAGGGTTTGTATCCGATCCACATGTACATTATCAATACAATGATACTGGTAAGTTAGCTGTAGGGATTGCTGTTGGTAACCAAGGGACATTAGAGGTTATAAAAGATTTCGGTATGAGAGATCATTGGAAAGGGACAGTCGCTCTACAAACAGGTGAAATTGGAGAAGACTTCGCAAGATATTTTACCGAGAGTGAACAAACACCATCGGCAGTTTCTGTAGGAGTTCTTGTTGATAAAGATCATTCTATTATTTCTGCAGGTGGACTTATTATTCAAATGATGCCAGATGTAAAAGAGGAAGATATTCAAAAAACAGAGGCATTACTAGAAGTATTAAAACCAATGTCTACATTAGTAAAAGAATCTGATAGTTTACGTGATATTGTTATGTCGTTATATGATGATGTGAATATTTTAGAAGAGCGTGATATTGAATTCCGTTGCCACTGTAGTGAAGCAACGATGAAACGTGCATTAACAACACTACCGAAGGAAGAAAGAATAGCGATGATAGAAGAAGACCATGGATGTGAAATTACATGTAACTTCTGTAACGAACGTTATCAGTTTTCTGAACAACAGCTCCGTGATTTAGAAAGTTTTTTAGCACAATATGAAAAAAGGTAGTTGGAAAATAAGAGATATTGAAATCTCTAATCGTGTTGTTATAGCACCAATGGCTGGTGTTTCGAATCAGGCATTTCGTACTATATGTAAAGAGTTTGGAGCTGGACTTATTTATACAGAAATGGTATCGGATAAAGCACTCTTCCATCAGAATGTGAAAACATTAGGAATGACACAAATTGAAGAATGTGAACATCCTATTTCTATGCAAGTTTTTGGATATGATAAAGAAAGTATGATTTATGCAGCTAAATTATTAGATCAAGATACAGCTTGTGATATTATTGATATTAATATGGGATGTCCAGTGAATAAAATTACAAAGAATCAAGCTGGAAGTGCATTATTAAAGGATATTGATTACTCTGTTGATCTTGTGAAAGCTGTCATTGACAATGTAAAGAAACCTGTAACGGTAAAAATGCGTATTGGTTGGGATTTAGATCATATCACTTGTGTGGATCTTGCGAAACGTTTGGAAGAAATTGGAGTAAGTGCAGTTGCTGTACATGGTAGAACACGTAAGCAAATGTATGAAGGAAAAGCCGATTGGCAGTGGATAAAAAAAGTGAAAGAAGCTGTTTCGATTCCTGTTATAGGGAATGGTGATGTAAGAAGTGTTGAAGATGCCAAAAGAATGCTAGATGAAACAGGTTGTGACGCTGTCATGATTGGTAGAGCTGTATTAGGTGATCCTTGGCTTATCAATGAAGTTACAGAATACTTAGAAACGGGTAAAAAAAGTGAGAAAGCATCCATTTTAGAAAAGTTTACAATGGCTAGGAAGCATGCGCAAAGATTATGTGCTTTAAAAGGTGAAAATGTCGGTATGAAAGAAATGCGAGGACATGCGGCATGGTATGTAAAAGGGATAAAAAATTGTAATCGTTTAAAGGATTCTTTAGCTAAGATGAATACATATGAGGAGTTTGAACAAATTCTTAAGGATTATGAAGAGAACGATATACAGGATGATAGAGGATAGATACTGATTTATTTTCATTTATAAGATAAAAAAATTGACAAAAAGTAGTATACTTTATATAATCATAACATCAATATAGCGATGATAAGAAGAGTACTATATGTGAAGTGTGAAGAGAGTCCTGTTTGCTGGGAAGGGATGATGGAGCATATAGGAAAAAAGACTTGGAGCTATCCGAAAGGACGTTTCCTTCACGTTACGAAGAACTTATTATAAGTTACTAAGACTAATAAGGAGACTTATTAGTGAATTAGGGTGGTACCACGATGAAGCTCTCGTCCCTATGAGGTGAGAGCTTTTTATTATGAGAAGGGAGTTTGTTTATGGAAAAACTTACAGAACAAGAATTGATTCGTCGTCAGAAGATGGATGAGTTAAAGGAACAAGGTATAGCACCATTTGGAAAAGCATATAAAAGAACACATCGTTCAGGTCAAATTCGTGCAGAGTATGAAAATTGTGAGAAAGAAGAGTTAGAAGAAAAAAATATACGTGTAAAGATTGCTGGTCGTATTATGACAAAACGTCGTCAAGGAAAAGCAGGATTTATGCATATACAAGATTTGGATGGTAAAATTCAAATTTATGTACGTAAAGATGTTATTGGTGATGATGGCTATGAAGTATTTAAGAAAAGTGATCTTGGAGATATTGTAGGTATTGAAGGGACTGTGATGAAAACAAATCATGGTGAGTTAAGTGTAAAAGCAGAAGTATATACACACTTATCTAAGGCATTACGTCCATTACCAGAAAAATTCCATGGTTTACAAGATGTGGAAGAAAGATATCGTAGACGTTATGTAGATTTAATTATGAATGAAAATAGTAAGCGTATTGCCTTATTACGTCCACGTATTATTCGTGCGATACAGCATTACTTTGATGGAAAAGGATTGGTAGAGGTAGAGACACCTGTATTACAACCTATTTTAGGTGGAGCTAATGCAAGACCATTTATTACTTATCATAATACGTTGGATATGAACTTTTATTTACGTATTGCGACAGAATTACCATTGAAACGTTTAATTGTAGGTGGTTTAGAAGGTGTGTATGAAATTGGTCGTTTATTCCGTAATGAAGGGATGGATGCAAGACATAATCCTGAATTTACAACAGTAGAAGCTTATATGGCTTATTCTGATATGGAAGGAATGATGGAGCTTACAGAAGGTCTTATGGAGTCTGTAGCGATGGAAGCTCTTGGTACGACAGATGTAGAATGGAAAGGGAAAACAATTTCTTTAAAAGCTCCATTTAAGAGATTACATATGGTAGATGGTATTAAGGAGGTGTGTGGTGTTGATTTCTGGAAAGAAATGACTTATGATGAAGCACTTACCTTAGCGAAAGAACATCATATTAATGTGGAAAAACACCAAAATACGGTAGGACATATTATTAACTTGTTCTTTGAAGAATTTGTAGAGGGTACGATTGTACAACCAACACATGTTTATGGACACCCAGTAGAAGTTTCTCCACTAGCTAAACGTTGTGAAAATGATCCTCGTTTTACAGAACGATTTGAGCTATTTATTGATGGTGTTGAATATTGTAATGCTTTCTCTGAGCTAAATGATCCAATTGATCAAAGAGAGAGATTCTTAGCACAAATTAAAGAAAAAGAATTAGGAAATGATGAAACCGTAGAGATGGATGTGGATTTCATTGAAGCACTTGAGTATGGTTTACCTCCAACAGGTGGTATGGGACTTGGAATTGACCGTTTTGTGATGTTGTTAACGGGATGTGAAACAATTCGTGAGGTAGTGTTGTTTCCGCATATGAAAGAAAGAAGTAAATAAAAAATAAATTAAAAGAACTGCTATAATTAGTATTTATAATCTTTTTATAGTAGTTTTTTTGAAATAAATGAATAGTAGATAATGTAATGTTGGAAAGGTGAAAGGTATCTATTGTATTATTTTTATAATTATAATCTTGTTTTATAATTTGATATTGTAATATTGTCAATCGAAAATGAAAATGTCCTAAAAATAATTAAACATGTGAAGTGAACCCAATAATTTGGACACAATATGTTGATGAATGAAATAGCCACAAAGGATTGATTTCTGTATTGAACAGGAGTCAGTCCTTTTAGTTTCACTGTTATTCTTTTTGTATTATAATACTCGATATATTCTTCCATGGCAATCCTGAGCTCCTCTACTGATTGGAATGTATACTCCTTTCCCTAAAACATCTCTTGTTTCATTTTACCGAAGAAATTTTCCATTGGTGAATGATCTAAACAATTTCCTTTTCGTGACATGGACTGGATAATTCCTTTCTCATATAACATCTTGTGATAGTCTTTCATTTGGTATTGCCACCCTTGATCAGATTGAAAGATGAATCCATTCAACTCTGGGTACTTGCAGAATGCCTTAGAAAGCATATCCTTCATTTGTTTAAAATTAGGATTCTTAGATATCGTATAGGAAATGATTTCTCGGTTGTGTAAATCCATAATGGGTGATAGATACAGTTTACCTGCTGCTATATGGAACTCTGACACATCTGTTGACCATTTCTCATTACACTTTTCTGTTTTAAAGTTTCTTTCATAATATGTTCTATGATTTTCTTCATCAATCACTAAAGTAAGTAATTGATTTTCAACCGTACCATTCCTATCACCTTTATAAGACTTGTATTTTGCTTTTGTCTTTATTTCATATAACCCCTTAACAGACATCAATCGCTTGACTTTCTTATGGTTTACTTGATATCCTCTGTTCGCTAGTTCTAAAGTGATTCTACGGTATCCATAGCATTTTTGATGAGTATAGTAAATATCAATGATCTCATTCATAATATCATTATTTTTAAAGTCTTTATCAATACAAGAAACATTATAATAATAAGTGGATCTACTCAACTTTGAAACTGTAAGAAGAACCTTGAGTGAATATTTATTCTGTAAATCTAAAATTACCTTTACTTTTTCTTTGGTAGTCGGTTCTTTCTTGCCTGAACTACAGCTCGCAATTTTTTTAAGTATTCAACCTCTGCTTCTAAATACAGATTCTTTTTTTCAAGATATTGCACTTTCTCTTCAGGTGTCATATCTTCATAGTTTTTGATGTTCATCATTTTCTTTGTCATAGTAGATGGCCTCCCTTTTTGTCTCTCTACTATAACATATTTATTTTGTTTATAGGAACGAATCCAGTTACATAATAAACCATTGGAAGACAAACCATATTCTATAGCTGTTGAAGTGATCGATTGATGATGGATAAACACCTTATTTATGATTTCTTCTTTAAGAGATGGTGAGTAGTATGTAGTTTTACTTGTTTTTAATACATGAAAACCATGTACATCGATAAGCTTTACTAGATATTTAAGGATACTTATATTGACATGATATTCTTTCTTTAATGTCTCAAAAGTATAGCCTTTCTTTTCTTGTATATTTCTTTTTTATCTTCTACTGTAAGTTTTGACATATAAAAAATGAATCATTTCTTTTGGTTGTCCAAACTTTGGGGTTCACTTCACATGAGCACCAGATTGACGGTGCTTTTGTTTCGCAAGAAAAGCGAGGAAAGAGTCGTGTTTCCAAGGATGAGACATCGCTGTCATACCTTTCTCTAAATAAGCAGTGCTTCCATTACGAGTAATAGGA
>CAZQFM010000024.1:0-14839 GCA_964592705.1 uncultured Erysipelotrichaceae bacterium | reverse complement strand
ATGTGGTAGCGGATATACAGAAAGGTGGATACTTAGCACATGATTAGATTTATTAGAAGTTTTCCACGTCATTTGAAATCTGCGTTATTGAGTATTGTACGTCAATTAGCTATGTCACTTTCTTCAGCATCAGCTGTTATGGTAACGTTAATGCTATTTGCAGGTTTTTTATTAATAGCTGGTAATATTGATCAATTTACAAGAAATATTGAAGATGACTTTCGAATTCATGTGATATTGAAAGAGGAAGTAGTAGAAGATGTAGATATACAGAACGTTCAAGATCAATTAGCTGCTTTGGATAATGTTCATAAAGTAACTTTTTCACCTAAAGAAGAAGAGTTAGAGATGTTTATTTTTGAAAGAGGGAAAGAGTTTGAAATCTATCGTGGAGAGAATAATCCATTACACCATGCATTTTTTGTTTCTGTAAAGAATGCTGATTTCATAGAGACTGTTACACAAAACATTTTGAAAGTAGATGGGATAAAGGACGCTGTTTATGGTGGAGATAGTGTTTCTAAGATGATTGATATTTTGAATACTATACGTTCAGGTGGAGGTATTTTCTTGATTTTATTGTCTCTACTTGCATTGTTCTTAATATCGAATACAATCAAAATGACGATTCATTCACGAAGACGAGAGATAAGCATTATGCGTAATGTAGGGGCAACGAATATATTTATTAAAACGCCTTTTATGATAGAGGGAATGATTATTGGAATTATGGGTTCCATAATACCTTGTTTAGTAACATTCTTTGGATATCGTTATTTATTTAATGTTAATGGTGGTAAACTTGTTACTAACTTATTGTCATTACGACCTGTTGTACCATTTGCCATTCAAGTATGTTTGATATTAGTGGCTTCTGGAATGATTGTAGGTTTGTTAGGAAGTTTTTATGCCGTTACAAAATATTTGAAGTGGAAAAGATAAGCAAAAGAGATGAAATATTATATTGTATATTTCATCTTTTTTATGTTATATCATACTAGAAAATATTGTAGAAGGTTTTATCGTAATTGTAACAAGCATGAGTAGTAATAAGCTAGTTATGATAGTGATAAGTAGGTTGTTTTCTAAGGGAAGTATAAAAATAGGAATTATTGTATTTATTTTGTATAAGGAATGGTGTAATAAAAGAAAAGATACTAAGATTACCTTATATATTATGAGATAAATTCTTAATTTTTCTTAATAAATAAAAGCAATTATGATATGATTATAAGTAGACTAATATACTAATTCGAGGTGATAGAGATGGATGAAAAGAAAACCGTCAAATTCAAGCTGGAACGTCATAAGTGGCCAGATGAAATAGAAGCTGAAAAAATGGAAAGAAATAAAAGGTTGCGCATGATACTCTTATGTATTGCGTGTTTTTTTGGAGGTATTTTATTTTCTAATCATAGTACATTATCCCTTGGAGGAAATAAAGGAGAGTTAGATAAGATATCTCAAATTTATGAGATATTGTTAAATCAATGGTATTTTGGAAAAGATATAGATGATTTAGATAGAAAGTTGATTGACCAATCGATTAATGGAATGGTAGATGGAGGAGGAGACATCCATACTGTATATATGGATGCACAGACCGCTAATGACTTCACATCTTCGTTAGAAGGAAATTTTGTTGGAATAGGGATACAATTTTATGCTGTAAATTCTAATATCTTTATTGTTGATAAGGTATTTCCAAACTCACCTGCACAAGAAGCTGGTATTTTAAAGGGAGATCAAATATATAAGATTAATGGTATTGTATGTGAAAATATGACATCCGATGATGTTGCTGATTTGGTAAGAGGGGATGAAGGAAGTATTGTACCCATAGAAATAATACGTGAAGGTAATATGATAACAATGGAGGTTAGCCGACGTGAGGTTAGTAGTTCTGTTTTTGGAGAGGTGAAAGATGGAGTAGGTATTATGGAAATTTATTCATTCTCTGAAACAAGTGGTTATGAGGTAGGAAGTTATTTAAAGGATTTTAAAAATCAGAATGTCCAAAAGTTAATTCTGGATTTACGTGATAATGGTGGTGGATATTTGAATGCAGTACGAGAGATTGCAAGTTATTTCTTATCTGAGAATACGGTTATCTTTCATGAGGAAAATAAAAAAGGTGAGGTTAAAGAATATCGTACGTTAAAATCTCATGATCAATATTCTTTTGAGAATATTGTGTTGCTTATTAACCAAAATACAGCTAGTGCATCTGAAGTTCTTGCAGCAGCATTAAAAGAGTATTTAGATGTTACGATTGTAGGTGTGAAGTCTTATGGTAAAGGGACTGTACAAGTACCTTTAACGTTTAAAGATGGGAGTATTTTGAAGTATACAACAGCTCAATGGTTAACAGCAGGTGGGAATAAAATTAATGGAGTAGGAATCACACCAGATTATGAAGTTAACTTAGATGAGGCCCTCACTACCAAAGTACCACAATTATATGAAGAAGTATATGAAGCAGATACAGTATCTGTAGTTGCCAAAAGTGTTCAAATTTATTTGAAATTCTTAGGGTATGAAGTAGATCGAACGGATGAATATTTCTCTATTACATCATCTCAAGCATTACGTATGTATCAAGCAGATATGGGCTTAGAAGTGAATGGAAACATTAATGATGAGGTTGTGGCATCATTACTTTCTTCTTGTGCTAAAAAATGGCATGAAGAAAAAAGTACATTAGATGTTCAAATGAAAAAGGCTATGGAGGTAATTCATGGAAGATAAAGTATTCGAGTTAGTATCCAATTATCAACCGCAAGGTGATCAAGTTACTGCAATTAAGCAATTGGTACAGGGTGTGAAAGAAGGAAAGAAACAACAAGTCTTATTAGGTGCTACAGGTACCGGTAAGACTTTTACTGTTTCTAATGTTATTGCGCAAGTGAATAAGCCTACGTTAGTATTTGTACATAATAAAACGCTTGCAGGACAGTTGTATTCGGAATTTAAAGAATTTTTTCCAAATAATCGTGTAGAGTATTTTGTATCAAACTTTGATTATTATCAACCAGAAGCATATTTACCTGGAAGTGATACATATATAGATAAAAACGCTACTACGAATATAGAACTGGATATGTTACGTATGGCTGCTGTTAACTCTGTCTTAGAAAGAAGAGATACGATTATTATTGCTTCTGTTGCATGTATATATGGTGCTAGTAATCCAGAACAATATCGAGATATGTTCTTTACGATAAAGGTAGGAGAGCGAATTGATCGTAAAGAGATTATGCAAAAACTTGTGTCTAGACAATATACAAGAAATGATATAGAGCTTACGAGGGGATGTTTCCGTGTACGAGGAGATGTCATTGAAGTTGCACTTGGACATACTGATGCATATATGTTACGTATTGAACTTTTCGACGATGAAATTGAACGTATAGTAGAAGTAGAAGCATTAACAGGAAAAGTATTGAATGCATATACGGTATATGTTGTATATCCTGCAAGTGGTTATGCAACAAGTAAAGATATTATGATGAAGGCTACCCAAACAATTGAAGCAGAGTTGGAAGAACGTTTAAAAGAGTTAGAAGAACAAGGGAAATTATTAGAAAAGCAACGCCTTGAACAAAGAGCACGTTATGATATTGAAGCTTTACGTGAATTTGGTGTTTGTCCAGGGATAGAAAATTATTCTCGTCATATTGATGGACGTAAAGAAGGAGAGAGACCTTATACCCTATTTGATTACTTTCCAGATGATTTTTTATTAGTAGTAGATGAATCCCATGTTTCTTTACCTCAGATTCGAGGAATGTATAATGGAGACCGTGCTCGAAAAGAAGTATTAGTAGATTATGGGTTTCGATTACCAAGTGCATTGGATAATCGACCCATGCGTTTTGAAGAATTTGAACAAATGGTAAATCAAGCTATCTTTGTATCAGCAACACCTGGTGATTATGAATTAGAGAAAACACATGGAGAAGTTGTTGAACAGATTATTCGTCCTACTGGTCTTGTGGATCCAATTGTCGATGTACGTCCTACAAAAGGACAAATTGATGATTTAGTAGATGAAATTCGTCAACGTATTGATAAGAATGAAAGAGTTCTTATTACTGCTCTTACGGTACGTATGGCTGAAGACTTGTCTACGTATTTAAAAGGCATGGATTTTAAAGTTGCATGGTTACATCATGAGGTAAAAACAATAGAGCGAACAGAGATTATCCGTGATTTACGAAAAGGAAAATATGATATCTTAATCGGTATTAACTTGCTAAGAGAAGGGTTAGATATACCAGAAGTATCTCTTATTGCGATATTAGATGCAGATAAAGAAGGATTTTTACGAAGTGATCGCTCTCTTATTCAGATTATTGGAAGGGCTGCTCGTAATGCCAATGGACGTGTCATTATGTATGCGGATAAAATTACAAAATCAATGCAATATGCCCTAGACGAAACACAACGTCGTAGAACCATTCAAATGGCATATAATAAAGAACATAATATTACTCCAAAAACGATTATAAAGCCAATTCATGAGGCTGTTCATAGTAAAGAAACACAAGAAATGACTGCTAAATACATAAGTAAAAAAGCAAAAGTTAGTAAAAAAGATAAAGATAAGTTAATTGCAAATGTAGAAAAAGAAATGAAAGAAGCCGCAAAAGTGTTAGATTTTGAAAGAGCTGCGGAATTACGTGATATTTTGATGGAGTTAAAAAGTTCTTAATATCTATATAAATGATGATAATTGAGAGGTTTGATTCTGTATATTTGTATACTACTTTTTTCATATTAACATCAAACATATATATATTATTTGTTTTATTTTTGTATATATATGTTTTTTTTTTTTTTTTTTAACTATGGAAATTAATGGCTTTTATTATATTGCCATTGAAATATTATGATTAGGAGTGTATACTAGTTATAGATTTTGAGAATAAATAGAAAGGAAAATGAAAAATGAATAAAAAGCACAGGAAACAAGTAAAAGTAGCTATGGCAGTTGCATTAGCCGCAACATCTACAACATACTCTATTGGTAATCTATTTGCACAGAGTGAAGACACGGTAAGTGAAAATACTCTTATAGATACAATAGAAGAAAATGTAGAAGCAGAAATAGAAATTTTGGAAAGTAAAGAAAACGTAAAAAATGTTGAAAAAGTAACAGGAGATATAGAAATTAATGAAACAAACTTTCCAGATCCTGTATTTAGGGAATATATAAGAACAGGTTATCCTGATTATAATACTAAGATTCCTTTTGATACAAATCAGGATGGTATATTATCTAGTGACGAGATTGATAATATAACAAGGATAGAAGTAAAAGGTAGGGCAAATCTTACAAGTGTACAAGGAATCGAATATTTTCCTAATCTTACGTATCTAGATTGTTCTGACACAGGAATTACAGAATTAGATGTAAGTAAAAATCTTGTTTTGGAAACTTTGCGTTGTAGTAATACAGGAATCACAAAGTTAGATGTAAGTAATAATACAGCATTAGAAGGTTTGTTTTGTTATTTTAACGCAGGAATCACGGAATTAGATGTAAGTAATAATCCTGCGTTGAGGTATTTGACTTGTTTTAATACAGGAATCGCAGAATTAGATGTAAGTAAGAATCTTGAATTGAGGAGTTTGGACCTTGGTAATACGAATATTACAAGCATAGATGTAAGTAATAATCCTGAATTGTATACTTTGTATTGTTATGGCACAGGAGTCACAGAATTGGATGTAAGTAATAACCCTGCATTGTTATTTTTATATTGTTATGACACAGGAATCACGAAATTAGATGTAAGTAATAATCCTAAATTGAGTGAATTAGCTTGTTCTGACACAGGAATCAAGGAATTAGATGTAAGTAATAATCCTGAATTAGCTCACTTATTTTGCCAAAATACAGGGATTACCAGCTTAGAGGTGAGTAACACTATGTTGCGAGATTTAAATGTTTCTGGTAATAATTTGGCATGGATGAATATTGGAGATAAGCCTAATTTATACGATACAGGTATAGAAGATAGTAATATTGATCTAGGAGAAGTTGAGGATACATTTAATATTACAGAAGTATTCCCTGGTATTGATATTGATAATATTACAGTTACTAGTGGAGCCAGCCTAGATAAGGCTACAGGTATCGTAAGTGGATATACGAATGGAACACCGATTACTTATACTTATTATTGTGGTACATCAATGAATGGAGTAGAAACTTTACCTGTTACCTTACATTTTAAGATAAAGAAACAATCAAGTTCTATTATTATCAATGATGATTTAAATAAAGTATATGATGGACAAGCAGTTGCTGAACCACAAGTAACAGTAACAGGAAGTAAAGGAGCCGTAACATTTGAATGGTATCAAAAAGAAGAAACTGCCACAAAAGCTGTTACATGGACGAAATTAGCAACAGCTCCAAGTGCAGTAGGAGAATATAAAGTAGTAGTAACGGTAGCGGAAGATGAAAATTATACTGGGTTAACTGTAGAACAAGAGTTCTCGATTTTAGAAAATAATGTAGTGGCACCAGCACCAGGAACAGGAGTACAAACAGGAGATGGTACACAAGCAGGATTGTGGACAATGCTAGTAGGAGTATCTACAGGACTCATGATGTACTTTAGAAAGAAAAATAGAAAAGAAGAAGTATAATACTTTTCATAAAATAGAGATATTATTAAAGAGTATTCATTCTTCTTACAATAAGTGAGCCTTATAAGTTAGCTGAACATCAGTTAACAAAAGAGGTTCACTTTTCTTATGGAAAAAAGTGAAAGATATGGAATCAGCTATCATATAGGATTTTTAACATAATTTAAAACAAAAATGTTACTTATTATGAATACTGTGATTACATGTAAATAAAAGAGGTGATCTTTCGATCACCATTAAATATTTTCATTTTTTAATTTCTTTTCAATCCATACTAAATGTTAAAGAAGAAATGTTTATAGCTTTTATAATGGGAGACTATATTAATAGTAAAAGTGTTCCTATAAGTATAAATAGTAATCCAATTCCAGCTTTTAAAGTAAGCCTTTCTTTTAGTATAAAGTATGCAAAGAGAATGCTTACTAGTATACTAAGTTTATCTATAGGTACAACAATACTTGCATAGCCGTCTTGTAATGCACGATAATAGAATAACCAAGATAATCCAGTCGTTAATCCAGAAAGTAATAAATAGAGCCAGTTTTTAAGATTAATAGAACGATAGTTTATTTGTTTACGTTTCATAAAAACGATTAACCAGGCCATAATAAACACAACAAGACTACGAATGGCAGCTCCTACATGTGATTCTACATGTTCAATACCTATTTTACCTAAGATTGATGTTAAACTTGCGAATAAGGCAGATAAAATAGCATACAGTAGCCATTTGTTTTGTGTTGGTGAATTTGTTGTTTGTTCTTTCTTTTGAATCATAAGGAATGTTCCAGAACCGATAAGAATCATGGCTACAACACTATGGATATAAATAGGTTCTTTTAAAAGAATAAAAGAAAAGGTCATTGTTATTATAATACTGGATTTATCAATAGGTATAACTTTATTTATATCTCCTAGCTGTATAGCATGGAAATAAAATATCCAGGATAATCCTGTGGAAAGTCCTGATAAGATTAAAAATAATAAGCTAAAGCTAGTAATTTGCGTAAGGGTATGAAAGCTTCCAACAAGGAATACCATAAGCCATGAAAATATAACAATAACAATCATACGAATAGCTGTTGCTAAGTCAGAATCCATATTAGATAATCCAAGCTTAGCTAAAACAGCAGTTAATCCTGCAAAGAGTGCCGATCCAAAGGCAAATAAAATCCACATATATATTCTCCTATCTATTTATGAAAAAAGAATTTGAACATCTTGTATTCAAATTCTTTTACTTTTTAAAGAGCAGAAGCTGCTTCTTTAACCATTTCAGAAACGGATGTTAGACCACCTGATGATAAATACCAGTAATCTGGACTTAAATAAATCACCTTGTTTGATTGGTATGCATTTGTATTTTTTACTAGGTCATTATCTAATGTACTAGTTGCATTTGTAGTACCACTTACCACTTGTGTTCTATCTACGACAAATAAGATATCTGGATTTTTTTCTGATATATACTCATAGTTTATTTTTTGTCCATGAATAGATGTTTCAATTCCAGAATCAGCTACTGGGAAACCTAGTGTATCGTGGATAAGACCAAAACGAGAACCAGCACCATAAGCACTTATGCTACCATCATTTGTAAGGATAATTAAAGCTTTTTTATCAAGAGATGCTGTTTGAGCTTTAACATCATTGATTTGTTTTTGAAGGCTATTTAATTTTTCTTGAGCTTCTGTTTCTTTATTAAAGATTTTCGCAACACTCATTGTATTTTTTTCAATATCTTGTATATAGGTTTCAGCATTTACTTCTACATATATAGTAGGGGCAATTTTACTTAGTTCTTCATAGTAACTTTCTTGACGACCTGAAATAAAGATAACATCTGGTTTAAATGTATATAATGCCTCTATATCTGGTTCTTTAATACCTCCGGCATTAGTTGCACTTTGGAATTTTGATAAATAAGAAGGTAGACTATCTGATGGTACAGCATATTCTACATCAATGTTTAGATTATCCATAATATCTAAAATTCCAAAGTCAAATACAGCTACTTTCTTTGCATTTTGTTTAACATTTGCACTTCCTTTTGTATGTGTGATTTCAATTGTATTGCTTGTTTCAGCAGTGTTTTGAGTACTACATCCTGTAGCAGTAAACATTAATATAGCTGCAAATAAGCACATTGTTAAATATTTTACGTGTTTTTTCATATTTTACCTCTTTCCTATTCATAATATACACAAATACGTTTTCCATTTACTTCACGAATATCCATATCAATGTCATACACTTGTTTTAAAATATCTGGTTTCATAATATCTTTATTGTCACCTTCTGCAATAATTTTTCCATCTTTTAAAGCAATGATGTAATCACTATAATAAGAGACAAAGTTAATATCATGAATGACTACTAGAATTGTTTTGTTCAGTTCTTTTACAAGTTTTTTTAGTATTTTCATAATTTGAACAGAGTGTTTCATATCTAGGTTATTCAAAGGTTCATCTAAGAAGATATATTTACTATCTTGTGCAATTACCATGGCAATATATGCCATCTGTCTTTGTCCACCACTTAACTCATCAAGATAGGCATTTCTCAAAGATTCTAACCCCATATACTGTATAGCTTCTTCGATTTTTTGTTTATCTTCTTCACTTAAGTGACCTTTTGTATGTGGAAAACGACCAAAGCTTACAAGCTCTTCTACTGTCAATTGGATCATAATGTGATTCGATTGTTTTAAGATTGCTAATCGTTTAGCTAATTCTTGACTTTTCCATTTTGATAATTCAGTACCATCAATCGTAATTTCACCACTATCTTTTTGTAAAGTTCTACCGATAATGGATAATAATGTGCTTTTACCGGCACCATTACTTCCTATAAAAGCAATAACTTTCCCTACTGGTAAATGGACATCAGCTTCATTTAGGACAACATGATCACCATATGCTTTCACTATTTTTTCAACTTCTATCATTGTTTCCTCTCCTTTAACATAATATACAAGAAATACGTACCACCTATAAAGTTGATAATAACACTCATGGTTGTTTCAAAATGAAAAATACGTTCAACGATAAGGAGCCCTGCGATTAAAAAAATACTTCCTAATAAGGTTACTTGTATTCCTAAATAGGAGTGTTTATAAGTTGATATTACATTTCTAGTAAGAGAAACAATCAAAATTCCTAAAAAAGTAATAGGACCAACTAAAACAGTTGAAACAGAAACAAGTACTGAAATAATCATTAATTTTTTTAAAACGAGTTTATCATAAGGAACTCCAAGGTTAATCGAAGTATCTTTCCCTAGAGATAGAACATCGAGAGATGATAAGTCTTTATAGGAAATCCATATAACAATGCATGTTATAAGAATACTAATACCTAAAAGGGAAGTATTAATATTATTAAAGCTTGCGAACATTGTACCTTGTAGAACACTAAATTCATTTGGATCTAGTAGAACTTGCATGAATGTTGATAAACCTTGAAAAAAGTTACCAATGATCATTCCTGTAAGAACTAGAAAATAAATACTTTTATTTTCGCGTTTAAATAATAGGAGAAATAGTATCCAAGAACATAAAATCATAGCTGCTAATGATATGAAGAAATTCCCATAGCCATTCATCATGGATAGTTGTTTACTTCCTAAAAAGTATACAATTACTGTTTGAATGAATAAATATAGAGAATCTAGTCCCATCACACTAGGAGTTAAAATTTTATTGTTGGTAATTGTTTGAAATACAAGAGATGAGTATCCAATACAAAAACTAACAATGATAATAGTAATCACTTTAATTCCTCTTCTTGGCAAGAAGAAATCCCAATTATTTCCATTAATACCTGCCAATAAGTAGATTGCACATAATATAAGGAGAATTACACAAGAGATAGTGATGATTTTCTTATATGGAGTATTTAAGAAACGATGTTTATGCATGAACTTTCCTCCTTAATATAAGGACAAGATAAATGAGACTTCCTACAACTGATACAATGACACTAATAGGAATCTCATATGGTGCTATAAGTACTCTTCCAATCATATCACAAATTAATAAGAACCCTGCTCCTATGACAGCTGTGTCAAATATAGTATGTTTTAGGTTATCTCCTTTATAAATAGATACAAGGTTGGGAATGATAAGCCCTACAAAAGAAATACTACCTATTGTCACAACAATGCTAGAGGTTATTAATCCTACAATAACAAGTCCTAACATCATAACACTTTGATGATTTAATCCAAGGTTTTTGGAAAAGGATTCTCCCATACCAGCAATTGTGAAGTGATGGGAGTATAGGCATGCTAGTATTAAGAATGGAATTCCTAAATATAGCAGTTCATAACTACCTTTAATAACTAATGAAAAATCACCTTGTAACCAAGAGGACATGTTTTGAATAATGTCAAAACGATAAGCAAAAAAGGTTGTAATAGAACTAATAACATTTCCCATCATCATTCCTATTAAAGGTACAAGTACAGCATCTTTATACTTTATTTTGGATAATACTTTCATAAATAGAAGAGTTCCTAAAAATGCTGTAAGAAATGCGATAAGCATTTTTAAAAAGGAAGATTGTGATCCAAAAAGTAAGATAGCTAGCATAATACCGAATCTACACCATTCCATAGTACCTGCAGTAGATGGAGATACAAATTTATTATTTGTAATGGTTTGCATAATTAATCCTGCAATACTTAGACTAGCTCCTGTTACAAGAATACTCATAAGACGTGGAATTCTGCTCAATATAGCAAGTTCTAAGTCCCCACCTCTTCTGGTTAATAAATCCCATAAATGAAATTCCTTAACTCCTATATGCAAAGAAAATAAGCTTAATACCAATAATATGATGAGACACATACTTCGTTTTTTTATAATCTTACTTAGTATGTTCATTACCATCCTCCTACTCTAATACATAAAGTTATCCAAGCCTAACAAAATTTGTAAAAATTAAGTTAGCTTTAGCTAACTAATTATAGACTATCACTTATTTCTATGTTTGTCAATTATTTCCATTATAAAGTATTTGGATATTAGTATGTTATGGTAGCTATGTATATGAAATTTTTATAAATAGATATCCGTGTTGTACTATTACTATCATTCGATTAAATAAAAATTCTATAAAATGATTGATAGTTGCCCTGTCTCTCTATAGCAAGGTTTCATATAGTATATGGAAACAATGTATTGTTTCAAAAAAGAAACGCATTGGTATGTATTCAAGCATTATGTATGATGAATACTTGATAAGTAATGAATTGTATCATGGCCAAATACAGTTCTTATCAGCAATGTTAGATGGTGATACCATTGCGTAAAGAAGTTTAGAAGTATATATGTTCTTATCAAACAAGAGAGGAGGATTCAAAATGTATAACAACAGTTATAACGATGATTATTATTTTGATGAGTTTAACTCATCAGATGACTTCTTCGATGAAAGAGATGTTTTTGAAAGAAGTGGGTGTGGAAATAGTAACTGTGACAGAAGGGGGCGACAAGGTCCTACTGGTCCAAGAGGACCACAAGGTTGTAGAGGAGCCACAGGAGCAACGGGACCAACTGGACCAAGAGGGTTACAAGGTATCCAAGGGCCTCAAGGAGAAACTGGAAGCCGTGGGCCTCAAGGAATAACGGGACCTCAAGGTTTGATGGGGAATACAGGACCAACTGGACCAACAGGATCCACAGGAATAACTGGGCCAACCGGAGCAACGGGAGCAACCGGACCAACTGGACCTCAAGGAGTAACAGGAGCAACGGGACCACAGGGAATTCAAGGACCAACCGGACCACAAGGTGCACAAGGACTTCAAGGTGTACAAGGTCCTATTGGTGAACAGGGAATAACAGGACCAACAGGTGCACAAGGACCACAAGGTATTCAAGGTATTCAAGGACCACAAGGTGTAACAGGACCAACCGGAGTGACAGGAGCAACCGGTCCAACAGGATCAACGGGAGCAGATGGACTCGATGGAGCAACTGGACCAACAGGAGCGACAGGATTAGTAGGACCGCAAGGTGTAACAGGACCAACAGGTGCACAAGGACCACAAGGTATTCAAGGACCCCAAGGTGTAACAGGACCAACTGGAGTGACAGGAGCAACCGGTCCAACAGGATCAACGGGAGCAGATGGACTCGATGGAGCAACTGGACCAACAGGAGCGACAGGATTAGTAGGACCGCAAGGTGTAACGGGACCAACCGGAGTGACAGGAGCAACAGGAGCAGATGGACTTGATGGAGTAACTGGACCAACAGGACCGACAGGAGCAACAGGAGCAGATGGGCTTGATGGAGTAACTGGTCCAACAGGACCGACAGGAGCAACAGGAGCAGATGGATTAGATGGAGTAACTGGTCCAACAGGTGCAACAGGTGCAACGGGAGCAACAGGACCAACCGGAGCAACAGGAGCAGATGGACTTGATGGAGTAACGGGACCAACAGGAGCAACCGGACTTGATGGAGTAACTGGACCAACCGGAGCGACAGGAGCAACAGGAGTAACCGGAGTAACAGGACCAACAGGAGCAACGGGAGTAACCGGTCCAACAGGAGTAACAGGACCAACTGGAGTAGCAGGTGCAGGTGCCATTATACCATTCTCATCTGGTATACCATTATCCTTAACAACAGTCGCAGGAGGACTAGTAGGTACACCTGGGTTTATAGGATTTGGAAGCTCTGCTCCAGGTGTAACAATTGCAGGAGGAGTTATTGACTTAACTAATGCAGCAGGTACTCTAACAAACTTTGCGTTCTCTGTACCACGTGCAGGAACAATTACTGCGCTAAGTGCATTCTTCTCTACTACTGCCGCATTATCATTAGTAGGATCTACATTAACGATTACTGCACAGTTATATGAATCAACAACACCGAACAACACCTTTACAGCAGTTCCAGGAGCAGTAGTAACCTTAGCTCCAGCATTAACTGGAGTTATATCAGTAGGTACTTTAACTAGAGGTATTACAACTGGATTAAGTATTCCTGTAACGGCACAAACAAGATTATTGTTAGTGTTCACATCATCAGCTAGTGGATTATCATTAGTAAATACAGTCGCAGGTTATGCAAGTGCTGGTTTATCTATTGCTTAAGAGTGATATATAAAATATTTCTAATGAGATAATGATTAAAAAATGCATTGGATCTTATAGATAGGAGAAGATGCATTTTTTACTATATATTATCATAATGTAATTTATTGTTGTTTTAATATTGTTGATAAAAAATATTTTGTATTTATAATGTTTTTTTATAGGTTTATTGAAAAAAATATTTCGTATATAGTAATATTTATAGGTAGAGAATAAGGGGGATAGTAAAATATTTAACTTATGAATAAGAAGATAGATAGAATGAACAATCATTTATAAAATTTATGATAGGGGGATTTTATATTAGTAGAAGTATTTTCTCCTTAGAATAAAAGCTTATTTAGTGATAAATGTAGTAAAAACATTTGGTTATGATGATAATACTAATTATCATAAAAATATTTTATCTTTCCTATTTTATAGGTTAGAGTAAAAATTATTCTAATTTCTTTACATGAAATATAGGAGGTAATTGATATGATAGAATTAAAAAATGTAACGATTGAAACTAGACATCCTATTTTACATAATACGACTTATATGTTTACAGATGGTAATATATATGGGGTTGTGGCAGAAAATGGATCAGGAAAAACAACTCTTTTTCGTACACTAGTAAACTTAAGAAAAGCTAAAAGTGGAGCGATATATTTTGATGATCAGCCTGTGTATAAAAAGCTAAAACAAGTTTTTTATTTTGAAAATGTGGAATGGTTAGATAGAAATCTAACAGGTATGGATTATTTACAATTTGTAAAAAAAGAATGGAATTCCAATATGGATGTTATGGATATCATCAATGAATGGAAAATGAATGAATATATTCGTCTTCCAATTAAAAAATATTCTCTTGGGATGAAACAACGTTTAATTATTAGTATGTATATAGTAAGTGATGCTAAATATATGATTATGGATGAAATAACGAATGGACTTGATGAAGAAAATAGAGCTTTCTTTTTCCAACAAATTCAAAATTTAAAGGAAAAAGGGAAAACGATTATAGTATCTTCTCATTATAAGGATGAAATTATAACAGCTTGTGATACTGTTTTACGAATTAAAGATATGA
>CAZQFM010000023.1:0-14844 GCA_964592705.1 uncultured Erysipelotrichaceae bacterium | reverse complement strand
CCCGTGAATGCATGCGTGAAAGGCATGTGAGTTAACCGTTTCTCCAACGGGCCATTTATTCTTAATACTTTGTAAGTATACCAAATTATATAATATTCGTCAAGATAAATTTGCAGTAATTTAATTATAACCAAAGTTTTCTACAATTTCTTATTATTTATCACATAATTATGTTTAAAAATCAATTTTTATGGTAGAATTTCACATATAGATAAAATTTTTATGACATAATCTTTTTATATAATAATATCATAAAATAAATAAAGGAGAGATAGATATGGAAAACAATATGAACAAAAAAGCAAATGAACAAGAAGAAAACTATAATACAATAAAAGAAGAGAATATACAACAACCTATACAAAGTGATATAGATACTCAAAGTACAATCTCTACTCAACCTTTAGAAGTGATTACAGTAGAATCATCTGAAGTAAGTAATGTAGAAGATCAACCACAAGAAACTATTTCACAAAAAGAACAACATTCAGAAACAGAACAAATAGAAGTAACTTCTTCGCAATCAAATATAGAAAATAACATGTTTAATCCTATTCCAGAAGAACCTAGAGAAAGCAATAAGAAAAATGATTCTATATTTGGAAAATATAGAACAGCAGCATTATTAAGTGGTTGTTTAATCTTATCTGGAATTGGTGGTTTTGGCGGATTCTATCTTGCACAATCAATAAATAAGGGAGTTCATAATGTCTCTTATCAATCCGTCATTCGTACTGCTAGTACAAATGATAGTGAGCGTGTTACAGGATTAAGCGCAAAAGATGTTGCAAACATTGCTATGGATAGTGTAGTAGAGATTCGTACAGAATCTGTACAAAGTGGAAGCTTCATGCGACAGTTTATTTCACAAGGTGCAGGAAGTGGTGTCATCTTAAGTGAAGATGGCCATATTGTAACAAATCATCATGTTATTAGTGGTGCAAGTAAAATTACTGTACGTACAAAAGATGGTACAGAGTATGAGGCACAACTTTTAGGAAGTGATGCTACTACAGATTTAGCTGTTCTAAAAATAGATGCTATGGGACTAAAAGCTGCAGTATTAGGTGATTCTGAAAAATTATCTGTTGGAGATAAAGCATATGCAATTGGTAATCCATTAGGTGAGTTAGGTGGTACAGTGACAGATGGAATTATATCTGCATTAGATAGAGAGCTTACAGTTGATAACCAACCAATGCGTCTACTACAAACAAGTGCTGCGATTAATCCTGGAAACTCTGGAGGAGGTCTCTTTAATGATGCCGGTGAACTCATTGGTATTGTAAATGCAAAATCAAGTGGTAGTGATATTGAAGGGTTAGGCTTTGCTATTCCTATTAATTCCGCAAAAAGTATTATTGATAGCTTACTAAACGCAGGATATGTTCAAAATAGAGCACAGCTAGGAGTTAGTCTTGTTAATATAACAGATATTAGCTCAGCGATAAGATATGGATTATCTATCCCTGGTGTATATATTGCAGAAGTATCACCTTCATCTGGTGCAGATAGAGCTGGTTTACAATCTATGGATCGTATTATTAGTATTAATGGAAAAGAAGTAACAACTTCTGCCGATATTAAGAAAATAATTGATGAATCAAACGTAGGAGATGTAGTGACATTACAAATTGCACGTAATGAAAAAATTATAGAAGTCAATGTTACATTAACAGAATCTATACCACAATAAAATTACCAGTAGAACTGAAATGAACCCCAAAGTAGGGGTTCATTTTCTTATACAAGAAACGCATATTATCATATCTTAAAACACTATATATTCAATCTGTTGTATTTTAAATTTATTGATGTATCCATATGTAGACATTTAAAGATTTAAGATCAAGAAAATACTCAATTCGTATACAGTTGTAATATCTTGATTACTATGTGCTTCTATGCCAATTACTTTATCCCCTTCAGCACTAGATTATATCAAAGTTTGTTTCATTAGCCTCTACATCTCCTACAGCCTTTTCAACATGTTGAATACTTTCCTTATTTTCTAATTCTTTACTATCTATTAAAGTATATTCACTTATTGTATATTCATTCTACGCAAACAAACTACTTTTAGAATATGTCATAGCTACTCTTACTTATTTCTTATGCTTTATTTTCATTATTTATATTCATGCTAAAAAACTATATCCTTCATTATAAGTATTCACTATATCAAGAGTATAAAAACGATACACATATTACTATTTATATCCTACTTTTCATCTACTCTTACTTTTCTTTTTCTTTTTAGGAGCTAATAAATATATCCCCATACACATAACACCTACAGGCCAATAGCCTTTTATAATATTATCAAATGTTATCAATATTTGATCAGTATCTAGTTTAGGCTTCCATAATAAGATAAGACCTGTAAAAAACAAGATAAATCCCGTCCTCTGACGCATACTATCACTTCCTTAAGCATAGTATAGTAGATACAACACGTACAATTTGTCGTAAAAAAAGATAGAACATCCTATTCTATCTTTTCTGCATTACATTTCTATTTTCTCAAGATCACCATATCCAATTTCGGTTGGTGTCTCTCTTCCAAATAAAATAGTTAATACAACTGCAAGTTGTGTATCATCATGTAGCTCTTCTACTGTACCTTCAACTCCGGCAAAAGCACCTGATAATATTTTTACACGATCACCAAGTTTAAAGTCTACCTGTATCTTACGCTCACTCATACCTAAACGGCGTAAAATAGACTCTATCTCATCTTCTGCAACTGGAAAAGGTTTTGCACCTCCACCACTTGAACCGATAAATCCAGTAACTCCTGGTGTATTACGTACAATATACCATGCTTCATCTGTCATGATCATCTCTACAAATAAATATCCAGAGAACAAGTTTTTAACTTTCTCAACTTCTTTTCCATTTTTATATTCAATTTCTTTTTCTTCCGCAACAACAATACGGAATAGACAATCTTGTAATCCCATTGTCTCTACACGTCGTTGTAGATTTTCTTTTACACGATTTTCATGTCCTGCATACGTATTGACTACATACCATTCTTTTCTTCCTTCTGCCATGAGTACCTCCTAAAATCCAACAATCGTTAAAAACCCAGAGGCAATCAATTCACATACAACAAAAAATAAACCAAATGCTACTGTAAACACAATAACAGTCAAACTGTTTTTTGTTAAATCTGATAACTTAGGCCAACGAATTCTTTTAATTTCTGATTGGATTCCCGCAATGCTAAACCATTTCATTACAATCTCTCCTTATTTAGTTTCCTTATGAACGGTGTGCTTCCCACACTTTTTACAAAATTTGTTTAACTCTAAACGCTGTGTATGCGTCTTTTTATTTCTATGAGTCGTATAATTACGAGAAAGACATTCGGTGCAAGTTAATATAACCTTTTCATTCATAATAACACCTCTTTCTTATGCTTATTAACTTTATCATAAAGTACTCTCATAGTCAATCAAACCTTTTTTCTTTCGTATTTTCTGTAAGATATTATCAACTTTTTTCACAGAAATATGCAAAGCTTCCGCAATCTCTCGATAACTATATCCTTCATAGCGTAGATGAAATACTTTTCTTTCTATATCCGAAAAGTTTTGTTCAAAACGATTCTTCTTTTTATATACTTCATCTAAACGAATAAGCCAATCAGCATCCAAAGAAGGATCTTGATTTTCAAGTGTATCCATAAGATAAGAACCACTTGCTTCACATATTTGATAATCTAAGGAAAGCATATTACCAAATTTCTCTTTACGCATACGGTCAATTAATGCGTATTTCAACTTCATAAGATAAAAATGATAGAATGATAATTTCTTATCTAAACGATAGCATTGCGCAGATTCTAATAAAATAATAAGTGCTATTTGATATATTTCTGTGTAATCATTATAACGTTGAAAATAGTATGCTTTATTGTTTCTAATAAACTGCATAATCGTCATATGATACTTTTTAATAAGTAAGTTTAATCCTTCATCATCTCTTTGATGTATATAGTATAAAAGCTCATAATCATTGTCATTCTTATACACTAATTTCCTCCTATAAAGGATGACGTTGTTGTAACATTTGATATAAAAGAATACCACATGCAACCGATGCATTTAACGATGAAACACTCCCCATCATAGGTAACTTTACACAATAATCACAGTTTTTTCTCACAAGTGAAGAAATTCCAAATCCTTCAGAACCTATGACTAATACAATCGGTACATCATAATGACCTTCACGGTAATCTTTTGCTTTATGTAAATCTGCTCCTACAACCCAAAATCCTTTCTCTTTTAAATTCTTGATCGTCTGTACTAAATTCGTCACAATCGAAACCTTGACGGTATCAATTGCCCCAGTAGATACTTTCGCAACTGTTGGTGTAAGCTTTACATTCCGGTGTTTGCCAATAATAACACCATCCACCCCAGCACAATCACAAGAACGTAAAATCGCTCCTAAATTATGGGGATCTTCTAGACCATCTAATAATACAAGAAGAGGAGTTTTATGTTGTGGTATTTCCGCTAGAATATCATCAATCTCATATGTCTTATAATCATCAATAAGAGCCGCTATTCCTTGATGACGAACTTCTCCTAGCTTTTTATCCATTTGTTTACGTGTTAATGTAGTGAATTTCGTTTTTCCCTTTTTCAACAAGGATACTAGCTCTTTATCTTGTACCCCCTCTACCATTAACACTTCATAAATATTCTTCTTTTCTTCCAATAACTGCTTAACTACATTTTTCCCATAAACATACTGTGTCATACATATTCTCCAATCTCTTTCATCGCTGTCCAAAGCTCTTCCAATCGTTCTATCTTATTTGTTAGATATAAATAGCCCCAAAGTGCTTCTAAACCAGTAGACATACGATATACAGATACACTAGCATTTTTGGCTATCGAATCTGATTTCGCATTACGACCACGCAAAATGATATACTCTTCATCTTCATGAAAAAAATGCTGTTCTTGTAGCTTTATAAGGAAATGGGCTTGTGCTTTCGCACTCACCCAAGCCACACTTTTCTGTTGTAATATTTTCGGCTTTTGATATCCTTGCAAAACTAACATTTCCCTCACCTTTAATGACATTACTGCATCGCCAATAT
This sequence comes from uncultured Erysipelotrichaceae bacterium, assembly GCA_964592705.1. Classification (GTDB taxonomy): domain Bacteria; phylum Bacillota_I; class Bacilli_A; order Erysipelotrichales; family Erysipelotrichaceae; genus CAMWMY01. Next base: position 9,722 of record CAZQFM010000023.1, on the reverse strand, counting down.
AGGCAAGCGTCGTCCCATTATATGGTACAACTTCCATTATAAAATACCTCTTCCCATAAGCTCACTACGTAATATATCAGCCGTTTCAAAATCCTTTTCTTTCTTCGCTTCATTCCATTTTGCATATAAAGCTTTATCATCATCTCCTAATACAATACGTTCTACTTTAATACCTAAAACATCTAACATCATCTCTAACGTCTTTGTTAGTGCTCCCACACGGACAACATCTACTTCTCTTTGACGCAATGCTGTATTCAATACCTTCACAGCATCAAATAAAGCCGCAAATGCATTTGGTGTATTTAAATCATCTTCCATCGCATCTAAAAAAGGACGATATAAAACTTCATCATATTCATCTGTAATCTCAGCATTTACTAAACCTAATTTTACATATGCTTGTTTCATACTATTTTTAAGTTTTTCTAACTCTGTTTTCGCTGTTTCTATTGCTTCCTCGTTAATATTTAATGGACTACGATAATGTGTTCCTAACATAATCCAACGAAGTACATTTCCTGATATTTTTTCAATCATATCTTTTGCCCAAATAACATTACCTAAAGATTTTGACATCTTCTCTCCATCTATGTTAACCATTCCATTATGCATCCAGTAATTAGCAATTGGGTGGTCATAAGCTGCTCTAGCCTGTGCAATTTCATTTTCATGATGTGGAAATTTCAAATCCATTCCTCCACCATGAATATCAATACGCCCTTCTCCAAATTCTTGTTTAATCATAACAACACACTCTGTATGCCATCCTGGTCTTCCAACAGACCAAGGAGACTCCCACTTAATTCCTTCTTCTGTTTTCTTCCATAATGTAAAATCCAAAGCATTTTCTTTTTTACTATTTTCATCAATACGAGCACCAACCATCAAATCCTGAATTTGTTGATTAGATAAATTCCCATAATGATCAACATGTTGCACACGAAAATATACATCCCCATCTATTACATATGCATAGCCTTTATCCACTAATAATTGTATAAATCGAATAATAGCATCCATTGTTTCTGTTACACGAGGTGCAACATCTGGCATCTTGGCATGTAATGCACAACGATCCTGATTATACGCTTGTATAAACTTTTCTGTTACTTCCTGTTCACTAACACCCATCTCTTTTGCGACTTTAATAATCTTATCATCGACATCCGTATAATTAGATACCATTTTTACTTGATAACCAATCGCTTCAAGTGTTCTTCTTAATGTATCAAATACAACAATTGGCCGGACATTCCCAATATGTGGATAGTTATATACTGTTGGTCCACAAACATACATACTCACATGTCCTTCTTGTAGTGGTTGAAATGTTTCTATCTGATTATGCATACTATTAAATATTTTCATTATAATTCCTCCTATCTCATAAAAAAAGAAGCCAAATGCAAAGACGCTTACGCGCGGTTCCACTTTGCTTGAAGATGCTTCCACTCATAATTCGTTAACGCCGAAATACGTTTTTTTCTACATATCGAAAAATCCCTAGAAGGGGCATTTCTTTATGATCCTCATCAGTTATTTCCACCAACAAACTGTCTCTATTATGCATCACATAAATACTTATCCTTCATCTCAGGTTTCATTACTATCAATTCTAGTATAACAATTTTTTCATAATATTTCAAATACTTCTCTCCTACATCATTAGCTTATGTAAACAGAATATAAGAGGATACAACATTCTAGTAATCGTACTACTCTCATAAGCTTTCCTAGCTACATACTATAAAATCGGATAGAATAAAAAGTATAAAAATGATAAGTCCATACATAATAAGAATATCAATATTTATAAATAGCTAGAATTTCATTCATTTTTGTGCTATCTTATAAGCAAGGATATTAATTATATAAGTTAGAATGCTATATTTTATAAAGGATAGTATGAATAGTGACCTATTAAAATATCCGTAATATGTTATAAGTAAATAACATTCTATTTTAGAAAGGAGCAATATAATATGTATTGTAAAAAATGTGGAGCACAATTAAACGATCAAGATGCTTATTGCGCACAATGTGGTACATCTCATCAATCACAATCTACACAAGACCAAGTAACAAATACAGAGAATGGTTATTGGCTTTGGGGTCTTTTAGGATTCTGCATTCCTGTTGTTGGGCTTATCTTATTCATCATTTGGAAAGATACTAAACCTAAAGCTGCAAAAAGCGCAGGAATTGGTGCTTTAATCTTCGTAATTATTAGATACGTCCTTATGATATTACTTGGAGGTAGAGCTGGATTATTCTATAATAACATGTGGTTTTAAACTATAAATACCATTTATAAAAAACTATCATATCTATTCCTTATTGGAATTATATGATAGTTTTTTTAATCATCATAATAATCTTTATTATTTTATCAATATCTTATTGTCATATTCTATAAGAAAATATGTTTTCATTCTTAAAAAAGGCACAACAAGAAAGATGTTATGCCTTTTTATTTACTTCTCTTAATTAAGCTAATTCAGCGAAGTATTTAATTGTTCTAACCATTTGGCTAGTGTATGAGTTTTCATTATCATACCATGCAACAACTTGTACTTGAGAAGTTCCATTATCTAACTTCGTAACCATTGTTTGTGTTGCATCAAATAAAGAACCATAAGTAATACCAATGATATCAGAAGATACTAATTCTTCTTCTGTGTATCCGAATGATTCATTAGAAGCTGCTTTCATAGCTGCGTTAATTTGCTCAGCAGTTACTTCACCTTCTACTACAGCAACTAAAATAGTTGTTGACCCTGTAGGTGTTGGAACACGTTGTGCAGAACCGATTAATTTACCATTTAATTCAGGAATTACTAATCCAATTGCTTTTGCTGCACCTGTAGAGTTAGGTACAATGTTAACAGCAGCAGCACGTGATCTTCTTAAATCACCTTTTCTTTGTGGCCCATCAAGTGTCATTTGGTCACCTGTGTAAGCGTGGATTGTAGACATGATTCCACTCTTAATTGGAGCTAAATCATATAACGCTTTTGCCATAGGAGCTAAACAGGTTGTAGTACATGATGCTGCAGAGATTACTGTATCTTCAGCAGTTAAAATGTCTTCGTTTACGTTGTAAACAACTGTTGGTAAGTCATTTCCAGCTGGTGCTGAGATAACAACTTTTTTAGCACCTGCTTTAATGTGTGCTGATGCTTTTTCTTTTGAAGTAAAGAAACCTGTACATTCTAATACAACATCTACATCTAAAGCTTTCCATGGTAATTCTTCAGGGTTAGCTTTTGCGTAAATTTTGATTTCTTTTCCATCTACGGTAATAGAATCTTCTCCAGCAGATACTTTATCAGCTAAAGCGTATCTTCCTTGTGCTGAATCATATTTTAATAAGTGTGCAAGCATTTTAGGACTCGTTAAATCGTTGATCGCAACAACTTCGTATCCTTCCGCACCAAACATTTGTCTGAACGCAAGACGTCCAATGCGTCCAAAACCATTAATAGCAACTTTTACTGTCATCTTCAAAGTCCTCCTTTTAACACTCTCATTATACTGACTAATAGGCTACTTGTCAATTGTGAAGACTTTCACTTAAAAACTTTTTTTATATTTCAAAGACACACATGCACCTATCCTTTTCTACCTATTTCATAATATTGAAAACATCATAAATAACAACTTACATATAAATATCTTTGTTCATACAAGTTTAACAAAAGACGTATTTTCATCAGCTTTCTCTTCAAATACTAAAAATGTCGAAATATCACTGTATTAAAGCTTTATCAGTGTGCATAATCTATATAGATAGGAGTGATATTTTATGGTAATTGTACCAACTATTATAGAAAGAAATGCAAGTGTAGAGCGTGTATATGATTTATATTCTTGTCTTTTAAAAGAACGTATTATCATTATGACAGGAGAAATTGATGATACGATGTCTTCTTCTATTTGTGCGCAACTATTATATTTATCGAGCACAAGTGATGAGCCCATTCTAATGTATATTAATTCTCCTGGTGGTAGCGTTACTGCTGGGCTTGCCATTTACGATACAATGAACTTTATTAAATGTGAAGTACATACGATATGCATGGGTATTTGTGCCAGTATGGCTGCTGTTTTATTATCAGCAGGTACAAAAGGAAAGCGTAGTGCATTAAAACATAGTGAAGTTATGATACACCAACCTCTAGGAGGTATGCAAGGACAAGCAAAAGATATGGAAATCGCAACTCAACATATTTTAAAAATGAAACATAAACTATATACCATTTTAGCACAGAATACAGCAAAAGATTATGATATCATAGCTAATGATTGTGATCGTGACTACTATATGGATGCACAAGATGCGAAATCATACGGTCTCATTGATATGATTATATAAAAAAGAGGTTATTGACCTCTTTTTTAGCTTATCAAATAAAATGATATCTATGATTACCATTCTTCCTCAAATACTTTTGAAATATCTTCTAATTCATAATAAGGATACTTTCTTATCTCTAATCTAATATTAAGATTCTGTAATCGACGAAAATAGAATACATCCGCTTCATCAACAGCAATATTACTTGTAACTTGCCGTTTTCCATTTCCCATACCCATATATCCAATAGTTACTTTCTGAATAGGAAATCCAGCCTCAACGAGTTTTACAATATCATATGGATTAGCACATACAATAGCAATTTTCTGTAATCTATCTGCTTGGCGAAGCCACAAATAAGCTTCCTCTACCGTATAAAACTTGATGTGTATATGAACAGGTGCCATTCTTTTTAATAACTCCTGACGTAATGCATCTTTCGCAACAGTATCATTTACAACTAAAAGAATATTAGACCCTACTGTAGAAAGCCAATATCCTGTAATTTGTCGATGAATAAGACGTGTATCAATGGTAGTTGAAACGATATTCACCATACTTGATCTTCCCTTCTTGTTTTGTGTTGCCATTTCTTCCAATCCTATATCTTTAAATAAATAGCTTTTCTTTACACTTTATGTTACCTCCACAAAAAGTATGTATAACACGTATCCCTACAATCTTATAAGATGTCATTCACTTATAAAAAAGATACTAGAATCAAACTTCACTTCTCCTTTTCTATAGCATAATTATGATACCAAGATGATAAAAATGACGCATCTCAAATGTAAACATGAATTCCCTTACTATATTGGAATCACAGATAACGACCAACCATATTCCTAATCAATATTTCTAAAGTACATAGAAAGTATAAAATAAAAACATGTAGCAGATCATTCATTGATCACGCTACATATTTTTAAAAGGTCTCATTACTATATAATGGTTTTCTTACTATTTTAAAAGCTTCTTTCGCTGTTTTCACATTCGAATTATATAATTTATTAAAAATCTCAAAGTTATTAATACGAGCCATTAGAAAAGGTCTCTTTTTAGGGATAGCAAGCGGAAATATTTTATCTAAACTTTCTGCCTGTGATACTTCTAATTGAACTTCTTCACAATCACCACAGATATACTTTAACATTTTCATCAGCCCAATAGACTCTAAATAGACTATCTCATGTACTTTCATTTCTTTATCTTTTCGCGTGTAATAAGCATATCCACGTATAATATTATGCTTATCTCGATAAACACATATGTTACTATTCTCTAAAAGTCCTCTACGCATAAAATTTTCATAATACGGTATATTACGAACACAATATCCATCAAAATGCTTCGTAAACATTTCATACACATCTAATAAGTCCTGTGCTGTAAAGCTATGAGAAACTCCTTTTACCGATGGTATGTCATCTAAATACTTTTTCTGAATATGATAGTGTTTATGATAATACACCACTTCAAAGCCAAAAGGTTCATATAATTTAGGGTTAAAAGCTTCAATCAAGGTAATCAAATGATTATGTTTTGCTTCATCAATGGCACTATTCATTAAATCACGCATATGCCCTCGTCTACGATAATCCGCATGTGTCGCTACACCAGATAAATAAGAGACTTCTAATTTTCGTCCAGCTAACGCCATAACATGTTTCTGCATATGAATACTTGATATTATACGATTATCTTGTTCACAAACAACACATCTCCCTTGGTCAAACAAATGTGTAAAATAAAATTGTAAATGACTTTGTGCTTTATTAGGATATGCATGTTTCCATAACTCGTATATATTGGTCTTATCTTTTTTTAATGCTTCTCTAATCATTTTCTACCCCTTTACTCTTCCCTTTCCGTAAACTCTACATCAATTACATCATTATGTATGGAACTCTCTTGCCCTTGATTAGATTGTTCATGAAAAGAATATTCTTGAAAAGTGTTCATTTCTCTTCGTAGTTTACGAACTTTCATATAACCAATAATAACTAAAAGCAAAAGAACAGGTAGCAGATATGGTAAAAGGAAAAAGAAGCAATATAGCATCATCAATATGAATAAGATATAACTAACACGCATAACATAACCTCACTTTCAAGGATATTATAATATAATTTTGTATCGCTGTGAACTATTAATACACAATAAATAAAAGAACAGGACACATCCTTTATCCTGTTCTCATGATTAGCTTTTGAAAAAGATTCTTACTTATCAACCTTATCCTATATTTGCCTTCTTTTTTTCAATACACTCTTTCTCCTATATTTACTATGCTTATAAATTAAATGATAAAATAGAAAGCCCCACATAATCATAAACATAAGTAAAAATAACCATCCATAGGAAAGATGATCACGTGTTAATGGTCGGTTACTTAAGTTAGCCATAACTTGTGTTGTATCCTGTAATTCCATAATCCTTTTCTCATATTTATATTCTGGATTACGAATAACACTATATCCTTCATTATTTCTTATAACTTCTTCTTGTACAAGCTTCCCATCCGCAAATAAATATACCGGTAGAGGATCTTCAATCTTCACACTAGTATCAAGCTCAAAAGTCACATTCTGTGCTCCTTTTAAAAGATTACATACTCTTCCCCAACCTTCTTCTTTTGTTATTTTCAAATTAAATAATGTAACATTCATCGTAGATCCTTGTGCTGTCAACGTAATTCCATCTGATCCACACGTATTTATCTTTGCAGAATAAGTTGTATTATGTAAAAAAGGAAATAATGCAAGATAGAAAATAGATAGTAGTTTCATAATATCACCTTTTACTATTTTGCACAATTTCCCTTTTTTTATTCACTTCGATATTGATTTGCAATTTCATGAAGTTTATGCAAGCGATGCTTCATACCAGACTTCGATATTTTTTCATGATATACTTGGCTATAACTTTCGCATAATTCATTGAGGCTCGCCTCTGGAAATTCTTTCCGTAAAGCGACAACCATTTGTAACTTTTCTGGAAGTGTTTGTATCCCTTGATAGTTTTCAATCCATTCAATATCCTCTAATTGTTTTTTACCAGCCGAAATACTTTTCATTTCATTTGCTAATTCACAATTATCTAATCTTGTTAAAGAATTCATAAAATCACGTTGTATACGACTATCTTCAAAAACAAACAAGGCATCACTTGCCCCTATATAGCGTAAAAAATCACCTATCTTATCACTTGCTTTCAAATAGATAACTTCTTTATTACGTCGTCTAATATACTTTGCAGGCATATCAAACTTCAACATAATTTTTTGAATAAACTTTGCAAGCTCTTCACTGTTCGCACTAATCTCTAAATGATAATTGGCTTTTTGTGGCGAATTAACTGAACCACAAGCTAAAAATGCTCCTGCTAGATAAGCTCTAGCACAACATTCTTTTCGTAACATACGCATACTTGGATGTGTTTGTAAGCCACCTTGTGTGAAGATTTCTAAATCCTCTAAAATCTGTGTTACTTTGGTTACGATACGTATCACATAAATATGATTTTTCTTTAATTTCATTTTTCTTAATACAGACAACTGTGTATCCACACCATACATTTCTTTTATCATCTTCCAAATACGTTTCGCTGTATTCGCATTCTCTGTTTGTACACGAATATGCATACCATCTGATGTAAAATTCAATGTAGAACACATTTGTATTAAGGCACATAATTGTGCTCTTTGACAGCACGTATGCAATTCATTTGCGGCAATTTCCGCTTTTACATCTGTTGTAAAAGACATGTTATCAATCCTTACTATTTATAAGCTCTTCCATGACATCTCTTATCTTATCTGCATCATGACGAATTAAATTATCATCAAAACATAAGATATCACGTTTTAATATTTTATAAGAATGCTCTTCCTCTTGGATACGCACTTCTTTACTTCCTTCTTCTTCATACTTTTTCAAAATTTCGGCTTCTATTTCATTACTGTGTATCACAACTGTATCTACAGGTTGATCATGCGTATGATCAGCTAATGCTTTTACATGATCTTCTAAACTATAATGATCTGTTTCTCCTGGTTGTGTCATAGCATTACAAAAATAAATTTTCTTTGCATGGCTAAGCTGTAACTCTTTCTGAATATCATCAATAATAATATTAGGCATTATGCTCGTATATAAACTTCCTATACCATATACAATAATATCTGCATCATGAATAGCCTTCATAGCTTGTTTACTTGCAGGAACATAATGTTCATAAAACACTTTTTTTATCCGATTATCAAACGAAGGAATATTACTTTCTCCACGAACAATCGTACCATCTTCCATAATTGCAAATAAAGTGATGACTTCCGTAGTAGAAGGAATAATCTCACCTTTTACTTTGAGTACTTTCGAGAAGGTCTGAATCGCCTCCATAAAGCTACCACACGTATCAGATAATGCAGTTAAAATAAGATTTCCTAAATTATGCCCTCCAACATCTTGATCCTCCCCAATAAAGCGATAATTCATTAATGTTGATAACATACTTTCTGACTCTGCCATTGCACACATCACATTTCGAATATCCCCCATAGCAGGAATATGAAACTGTTTGCGAAGCCTTCCCGTACTACCCCCATCATCTGCAACAGTTACAACTGCTGAAAGACGGATGTTTTCTAATTGTTTAACCCCTCTAAGCATAACAGCCAAGCCATGCCCTCCACCTATTACAACAACATTTTTCATAGCTTATCTCACCTTTGCATCTCTATGTGACTTATAACAATGATACTGATTTTCATAATGTTTGTGTAACCAATTAATAATTGATACACTTCTATGTTGGCCACCTGTACATCCTATCGCAACTGTTAAATGACTTTTCTTTTCTTTTTTATATTGATCAAACACATAATTTAAAAACTGTTGTAGATATTGTATAAACACCTGTGTTTGTTCTTGTTTCATAACATAATCATAAACTTCAAAATCATTACCTGTTAATTCTTTCAATTCTGTAATATAGAAAGGATTAGGTAAGAAACGTACATCAAATAATATATCTACATCCATAGGAACCCCATGCTTGTACCCAAAAGAAACAAAAGAAATGGAAAATACAGATTTACTTGTTAAGCGTAATTTTTCCATGAAGACAGATTTTAATTCTTGTTGAGACATTTTAGTTGTATCAATGTGTAAAATAGTCCTATCATTTAAACAATTAAACATATCCCTCTCTACTTCAATAGCTTCTTCTAATGTATTTGCTTTGGAAAACATCATCATCGGATGATGTCTACGTGTAAACTTATATCGTAATAATAATTTTTCATTACTCGCATCTAAAAAGATAACACGTACATTACACTCTATGTTTTGAAAATAATTTA
>CAZQFM010000022.1:525-15072 GCA_964592705.1 uncultured Erysipelotrichaceae bacterium | reverse complement strand
AACAGGTATATACACCGTTCCATTTGCAGATGTACCACCTTTATATCTAAAAGTAATAGGAGTTCCAAATGTATATCCACTTACAATACCTGTATTCTTATCTAAACTAGCTCCACTTAGATTGTTTACATAAGTTAAAGCAGCTTTATTTGTAATACCAAACATGTTAAGTAAATTAAATGTCTCCCCAATTCCATCTAAATTAATGACACTACTACTTGTTATGACATTTAAATTTGACATAGTCACCATATACAGGCACAACAATTTAGTATTCTGGCTTAAATCCAAGGTTGTCAGATTTGTACCATCGCAGAATAAGGTTCTCAATTCTGTATTTTTACTTAAATCTATGCTTGAAATTTTTACGTTACTAAGTATTAATACTTGCAATGCAACATTCTTACTTACATCTATTTCTGTAATTCCTGTACCAGCACACTGTAAATACGTTAGGTTAGGAAAATGCTCAATTCCTTGGACACTTGTGATACTTGTATTATTTCTTAGATTTATCCTTGTTATATTAGCAATCTCATCACTAGATAATATATTGTCATTATCAATATCAAAGTTTGTACTTATATATTGTCTAAATGCTGCATCTGGAAAATTTGTATCATCAATTGTCACATCTTCCGCAACTTTTTTAACATGTTGAATACTTTCCTTACTTTCTAATGTTTCTTCTGATACTTCTTCCACTCCTGTTTCTATATTTTCTTCTTTTACTTCATTTTCTAAACCTTCTATTTCTATATTTTCTAAATCTTCATTTATTTCTGCGTTATTTTCTACCGTATCTATAGAATTCAATTCTTCCATTGTAGCTTCATTCTGTGCAAATATACCTTCTGTAGAATGTGCTACAGATGTTGCTGCTAAAGCAACTGCCATAGCTACTCTTGCTTGCTTCTTATACTTTTTATTCATTGTTCATCTTCCTCTCTATTATCTTTCTATCATAAAGCATACTTCACTTTATTTATATCTTTTTAAATACATCATTAATATACAATATAGATATTTATAATACAATATCTTCCATAGCAAAAAAAAAAAAAAAAAAAACATTATTTAACATAAATAATACTAATTTTTTTTATTATATGCTTGTAAATAAAAAAGTGAGTCTTCGTTTTTTTGACGATTTCTAATCTAACTTTTAGACTCACTTATCAATATATTTATAATAATAAACTTATTTATTCTACTTTAATGACAAAAAAAGACTATTGATAATATGATCAATAGCCTAATAACCTTTTATCTTTGTATATACTTATTCACTTTCTTCTTTATCTTTTTTATTTTTGTAAACGACAAACCCTATACCTAATCCAGCAATTACTAATAGTCCGATGAGTAATCCTACATTAGTACTATCACCAGTAGAGGCTGCAACAGTACTAGAAGTATTGGATCCTACTAAGTCACCTTCTCCACCATTTTCATCCATTATAGGTGGAAGAATTTCACCATTACTATTAATATTTTTTTCTGCTAATACATAAGTTGAAAAATGACTTGTTTCAAATACTACATATCCATTTTCAACTCTAATTTTTAATTCTGCATGGTTGCTAGTACCTTTGTAGTATGCAGCAACATTATTAGCATCATAATCTGCAGGAATTGGCATTTTTACAGTTACATTTCCTTGTGGTTGTACTGACTGCCCATTTAACATTAATGTAATATCATAAGCTTTAAACTTATCAGATACATTTGTTAACATCTTTTTAATAGATTCAATTTCACTTTTATCTGAAATTTCTGTAGCACTAACTACAGTACCTGCTTCAAATTGTCCTGTTATACTAATTCCTGTAGTACTATCTGTAATCGTTGTTATTTGATTAGGAACATCAGGTGTTGCAATATTTCCACTTGTTTTAAACATTTGTGTATTTACTGTTAAGTTTGTCTCTTCTTTTAATGTTTGAGAACGATTGTTCGCAACAACTTTTACTTCATCTTTTACTTTATTAGTTGTTACTGTATAGTCTTGAGCCATTTCATCTACGCTAGTAAATGTCATCGTACCAATATTTATATTACCATTCTCAACTATATTTTGTTTACTTGTTACATATATATCGAATGTATTGTTAACTTCGTTATATTGATAATTTAATCTTGCACCTTTTGCAAGTAAAGCTTCAGAAGGCTGAATATTCATTAAGCGAACATTCCCTTCTGCAGCTAAGTTTAATGATAAAGAATATATATCACTCGCTCCAGAAAGAGAGAGGGATAATTTGTTCTCTTCATCTGTTTGTGCAATCGTTAACTCTGTATTATTATCAGCTTGTACAGGTAGAAACATACTTAAGAAAAGTACAAATGTCATCAAGCTTTTCGTTATAACGTTTCGCATGTCCTTCTCCTTTCTAGTTTTCATCGAAACGGATCATTGGTAATGGTGATCCAATACGTTGAGGTAAAGTATCACTCACTAGTCTTTGTCCTTCGTTTGTTTCAGCATTATCTACACGATATAGATTAGCAGTTACTGTTTTTCCTTCAAAATCTTCTGCTTTAAAGTTTCCTGGTTCAATCCAGTAAATCCAGTTTCCATCAGCTATGTCACCTAATTGTTCATTTTCAGGTAATGTTGCTAATAAGATTCCATTGATGATTTGATCACCATTTTCATCTTCTCCACCAGCAACAATATTTCCATCTTCATCGAACAATAGAATAGCATTGAATGCAGGATTTCCTCTATATTTTCCGTTGAATACTAATGATCCAGCAGGAATTGTTTGTCCATTTATCTTATCATAAACATAATCAGACTCTAAAATACCAATACCATTTTCAATAAAGTCTACGTTATCTCCAGGAGGAGCAATCACATCTAGTTCTGCTAAAGCAACACGTTGTTGTTTAAATGTGAACTTCACATATTGTGCATCGTAGATTTTTAACTGCTTGCTTTCTTTATCTCCGAAGTAAATAAGCTCTGTCGGTTGGTCAGCTGTTACATCAAAGCTTCCTTTTGCGACTTCTGTCCAGTTTTGGTTATCTGTACTAATGGATACAACATATTGTTGTACAGTATCTGCATGTAATGCATTATCTGTTTTCGCAGCTGTATATTTAAATCCAGCAACTTGTTGTCTACTACTTAAATCAACAGTAAGTTCCACGTTACCCTTCGTAACATTTCCTTCATATAAGTTATCGTAGTTATCATCAATAGCAGAGAACAATCCAGTAGGAGCAGCTTCTTCACCTTCTACAAGTTGATCGCTTGCTACATTACTTGTTATATACCAATTCGTTTTCGCTATACTTCCATCATGACTAATTTTGATTGGATCTAATTTTTTCACTGCTGTTTGATTTAATAAATAATCATATGCCACTACTTCATATGTGAATACACGGTTATTTGCTGTACCTATCACATCTTTATATTCATTTTCTGTTGTGAAAGCCACAACTTCTCCATTACGGATAATTTCATATCCTAAGATTTTATCTTCATCTTTTGAAACACCCAATGTAAGGTTAACCATACGTGAATCTTTACCATTTTCTACCTCATGAGAAAGAGTAGCTGTCACACTCGTATCACTAGCCATTGGTGTCATATTCTCTAGACGTTTCCAACGAGCTTCTTCACTAATATATTGAATTTTTCTCGTTTCTTTTGGATATCCTTTTTCTTGTAAATAACGTAATGTCTCTGCATTTGGCGTCATACCCCAGCTTACAAAGTAATCCGTAAGATCTTTTTGTACAACATCACTTGCTCGACGAATGAATAAGTTATCCATTTCATCTCTTGAACTTGCTTTTTCACTGCTTTCACGATAAAGCTTATGAAGGTTCGCAAAGAATGTATTCGTATTATCAACTGAGTTATACTCATCATCATAAGCTAAGTGCAATTGCCAATACATACCAAGTTGTGTAAATACATCTATAGATGGTCCAGTAGCTCCAGACGTTACTTTCTTATAGATTTTCTGCATTCTTTCAGCTGTACCAATTCTTGATAATGTCGCATCATCAAGTGTATCTTCAAATAAGGATGTAATGTTATTTGTAACCTCTGCATGTACAAGGTTTTGTTGGTCAATCATATGTCCAATTTCATGGGCAATTCCCCAACCGTACAGAGATCCACCTTCCATTTTTCCATCTGCTCCTAATGTGTATGGTCTTCCAACCAATAATCCAGGAACAGAATTATATTCAATACCAATATGTTTTCCACCTGCATACATAAATGCACCTGCAAACATCTTATGATAACGAATATTTAATCGAGTATCTGGCATTCTGTGAACAGCTTCAGCTGAAGGTCCATCAGTTAATCCTTTTTGTGCATAAGCTAAATGTGCTATTTGTTCCATAGCTAATGTATTTTGATATACACGTTCTATTTTTTCTTCATCCGTTGATAAATTAGAAACAATTGTTTCATACGTTTTATCTGCTGGGAAAGAAAGCAACATTTTATTTGACATAATTTCTGTAACATTTAATACACTTGTTCTACTATCAAATGTTAATCCTGCATCTGCATAAAGTGCTGGTAATGTTACTTCTGTATATGTTTTTAATTCATCTAAGTACGTTGCAATTCTTTCTTTTGCCGTTGCCTCATCTGTATTCGTTACATCTAGGTAAGGAATTTTGGTTCCTCCACTTACACGAACACGAATTGCTTTTTCACTTCCTGCTGCATAGTTTGGTCTTGCACCTGTGTAACGAATGTAAATAGAACCACCAGTTTCTCCTTGTGTAGATACAATCTTCGGTACCGTAACAATATTTTTTCCTACTGATAGGTTAACTGTTTGATGCCATCTACTTGCTTCTGCATAATATTGTGTAAATACTAATTGTACTCCACCTTTTGCACCAGATTCAGCACCAACATAAATAGTTAATTCATCTCCTGCATTTGCCGCAATTCCTAATGGTTGCGCATCTGCTAATGTAGATACAAATTGTAAATGACCATCATTTGCAGTCGAAACATTTTGATCCACTGTAATGATATCATCAGAGATCTGCTTATCTTCTAAGATATCTCTTGCATACTGTACTTCTTGTTTTAAGCTTGTGTAATCTGGATGTCTTTCTCCACTTACTTCATCTCCAGCATCTAAATAAGCATCTAATGCATTAATTTGATCGATCGTTACTCCTGGAGCTAATTGAATTCTTAAATCATCTACAAATAAATTTGCAATATCTGTTTTAATAGAATCATGATGATAGAACTTTATTTCACTAATATTCATATTTCCAGTAGCAGAATAGTTTGCTGTACTTAAACGAACTTTCTTAGCTGAAATTGGCTCATTTAACACGATACGATAATATACTTTGTCTTGTTTATCAACTAATCGACGAAGACTAATACCACTTGTTTTATTAAATACATTTCCATCTGCATCCATGTACTCTATTTTTACATAGAAAATATTTCCTACTTTATTGTATGAAGGAATAATCACAAACTCACTCATCTGGTATTCTTGATCAAATTCTACAAGTGGACCATTTTTGAAGTTATTATATCCACCAGAATCCCAAGAATTTAACTGCCAGTGAGTTACTTGATCGTTATCAACGATATCAAATTTATTTCCACTTGAAGTTGTTCCTGCTTTATATGTTACATCTTGAATATGGTTTGTAACTCCAGTCTCCTCATTCGCTGTATTAATCAACTTATAGTTTGGCGTAATCGTTGGCGAAAGCGCAGCAGTCGTAGCACTCGCTGTTAATGACTTATTACTTTCTCCTATTTCATTGTGACCTGTAACATATACAAGATAATTTGTATCATCTTCTAAATTCATTAATGTATATGCATTTGTTTGAATATCATGAATTGCTTGGAAATCAGTATCACCTTCTTTTTTATAATATACAGAATAGTGTAATGTATTCTCCATTTTCTTCCATGATACATCAATAGAACGGAATCCTCCAGTAGCTGTCACATAATCTGGTGCAGCTGGTTTTTCTGATGGAATAGGTGTTGCTGTAACACTTTCTCCATATCCACTTTTCCAACCATCATCTGTCACTGATTGAACACGAATTTCATAAGATACATAGTTTGTTAATCCATCTAATAACAATGAATTTTGATCTGTTTTTACTGTCTTTGTTTCATTTTTATTCGTCTTAGGATTTACATAACGATAAGAAACTTCATATCCTGTTACATTTGTGACTTTATCCCAATCAACAATAATTTGTTCACTTCCAGCTTGCGCTGTTAAGTTTTTTGGGAAACTACTTTCTGGTTTTGGAATTTCTTTATATACATCATTGATGAAATCTACTTTTGCGATTTCTGCAAGGTTTGTATTATTTTTTGTACCTGTAATTTTAATTGTAATTTTTTTAACAGCAACTTGTTTTCCTAAATCAATAACAATTTTACTATCATCAGCACGCATTGATCTTGCTGCTGTATTCATATTTACATTCTCAATTACTTCTTTACCATCTACAACAGTTACAAGACTTATAACACCATCTGTAATTTGATTATCTCCTGGTATAGAGTCTATCTCAATTTTACTCATTTGTTTTGGTGTTTGTAAATCTAAGTCAAAACTTACTGGTGTAGCTTCGCTAATAACTGCTGAAGAATCTTTTAATGCAATGGATACATTTCGATTCACATCATCTACAAGAAGATCATGTAAATCACCTTGTGTAATTTCCACGCTGCTATCTTGTAAGCTTGCAGCTACATTAGCAGGATTGATAATTGGTGATCCATTTGATTCAACAACATCCTGTTTTCTATTCCCAAGTGTTTGATGAACATAACTTAAATCTAAGATATCTACAACACCATCTCGGTTCAAGTCATATTTTTGATCATCACTACCCATATTTTCTAATAATAAGTTATAATCTGCATCATTTACGTAGGTGTCATTATTGACATCACCAATAATAAACATACTTTGATTGTCCATTCCTAGATGAATAGAATAATCTTGTAAATGGAATACTTTTGATACCGTAGTAAATCCATTCCCACGCATAGTAAATTCATAATCGTTTCCTTGTGGTAAACCTAGAACTTGTATTTCAAATCCTATGGTTTCTCCATTCATTCCTAATCTTGTGGTAACGTTATAAGTTGCGTTGTACCCTAGTAAAGTGAAAGTACCACTGCTACCACTGAATACAGCCATATCAACACTAGTCCCTTGATGAGACAATGTAGCTTCAATACCTGTAGATGCATCAGCTGACATCATCCATAACTGAGACATATCAACATCTACATACAGGTTTCCACTTACTGAATAATTTCCAGTTTGTTTCTGATCTACTGTACTCTGAATTACTTTTGAATCATCTGTATCTACTAATGTCTTATTTGCATTAACATTTTGTGGAAGAACCATAGCAAATGCAAGCAATACAGCAAGTAATTTTTTCATCTTTTTTCTCCTCTCTTCTATATTTCTATAACCTATATTAATCTATCATAAAATTAAAATATTGCCTATAGATTTGATACATTTTCTAAATATTTCTAACAACAATAAAAATTACTTTTCAATAATCTCTTACTTTTAACGTACAGGTGTTCCATTTTTTGTTTCTTCATGAACACCAATTAAACGTAACTCCTCATGATCACCTGCAGCTAATATCATCCCTTGAGACTCTACACCACGAAGCTTCACTGGTTTTAAATTCGTTACCACAATAACTTGTTTACCAATAAGTTGATCTGGTTGATAATGATCTGCAATACCACTTACAATTTGTCTAACCTCATCCCCTAAGTCTACTTGCTCAACAAGCAAACGATCCGCTTTTGGATGTTTTTCACATGATATGATTGTCCCTACTTTCATTTCCACTTTCGTAAAATCCTCAAATGTAATGAAATCTAATGTATTTTCTTGAGATTCATCATGTTTCTTTTCATCTTCCTCTTTTTTTGATTGTTTCTTTTGTAATGTTTCCATAAACTCTTTTGTATCAATTCGAGCAAATAAAATCTCAGGTTTTTTAACAATTTCATGTCCTGTTTCTAATTGACCAAAACTTGTAATACTATCAAAATCTCTTTTCTTCGTTTGTAATTCATCTAAGATTTTCTCCGCTGTTTCAGGCATAAAAGATGATAGTAAGACAGCAGAAATACGAATCGTTTCTAATAAATTATATAAAACTGTTGCTAGTCTATCCTTTTTAGATTCATCTTTCCCTAAAATCCATGGTGTCGTTTCATCAATATACTTATTCGATCTTCTTAATAATTGAAATATTTCATCAATAGCATCCCCAACACGCAACTCATCCATTTTTCTTTCTACATTGCTACGTGTCTGCATCGCCATATTGATAAGTTCATCATCAATATCTTCTTTTACACCAGGATTTGTTACAACTCCTTGGAAATATTTATTCGTCATGGATAAAGTTCTACTTACCAAATTCCCTAGAACATTAGCTAAATCAGAATTTATTCTTTCTACTACTAAATCCCATGTAATCGTACCATCTTGTGCAAAAGGCATTTCATGAAGTACAAAATAACGAACAGCATCAACTCCAAAAGATTGCACAAGTTCATCTGCATAAATCGTATTTCCTTTTGATTTTGACATTTTCCCATCACCTACTAAAAGCCATGGATGCCCAAACACTTGTTTCGGTAATTCTTCTCCTAAAGCCATTAACATAATAGGCCAATAAATCGTATGGAAACGTAAGATATCTTTCCCTATGATATGAACATCAGCTGGCCATAGCTTTTTATAGTTTTCTTCATGGTTACCATCTGCATCATACCCAAGAGATGTAATATAGTTACTTAACGCATCAATCCACACATATACTACATGATTAGGGTCGAAGTCGACAGGTATACCCCAACGAAAGGATGTTCGAGACACACACAAATCTTGAAGCCCTGGTTTCAAGAAGTTATTAATCATTTCATTCTTTCTTGATTCTGGTTGTATAAACTCTGGATGTTTTTCTATATGTTCTATTAGTCTAGGCGCATACTTTTGTAAATTGAAAAAATATGCTTCCTCTGTTGCCTTTTGTACTTCTCGAGAACAGTCTGGACAACAGCCATCTACTAACTGAGATTCTGTCCAAAAAGACTCACAAGGTGTACAATAAAGACCTTCATACTTACCTTTATAAATATCTCCCTGTTCATATAATTTTTTAAATATTTTCTGTACTTGTCGTTCATGTTGTTCATCGGTTGTTCTAACAAAATAATCATAAGATGTATTCATCATATCAAAATTCTTACGTATATCATGAGCAATCTTATCCACAAAAGCTTTTGGTGTCACACCAGCCTCTTTTGCTTTTTCTTCTATTTTTTGACCATGCTCATCCGTACCTGTTTGAAAAAATACATCATATCCTTGTTGTCTTTTAAATCTTGCAATAGCATCTGCTAATATTACTTCATATGTATTTCCTATATGAGGCTTACCGGATGTATAAGCTATGGCAGTCGTAATATAATACTTATCTTTCTTCATATAACTCCTCCTCTATATAAAAAAACTCCCATCAAAGGACGAGAGTTTCGTGATACCACCTTTATTCGTGTACAATGTACACCTCAATTCGTTAACGCCGACAACGTTTTTTCTTATATATTCATATTCAGAAAAACAGCTCTAGGACCATCTTCCATAATGTATACCCACAAGTTTTCACCAACCACTTGTTCTCTACGCCTTCAACATTATGTACTCTTCCTTTCATAGCCTTTATGCTTTTTATTATATAAAAGAACAACTACTTTGACAATGACTTTTTCATATTTATGAATCAAAAGATTATATGAAACTATAAATTGATTAATTCATCACACTCTTCTAATAAACTATGATCATGAGATACAAGAATAACCGTCATCCCTTCCTGTTTTAACTTTTTCAAAACAGATAATACTACATCACGATTATGAACATCTAAGTTTCCTGTTGGCTCATCCGCAAGAACAATATTTCCTTCTTTCAACATAATTCTTGCTAAAGCAACACGTTGTTGTTCACCACCCGATAATGTATACACCTTATTTTTCATCAATGGTAAAATAGATACTTCTTCTAATACTTGCTTAATCTTTAATACTTTTTCATTCCTTGATAGTTTATGATGTTTCAACACAATCATTAAATTTTCTTCTACAGTCATATCATCAATTAAAGCATAATTTTGAAATAAATAATTGATTTGTGTCCTAACCAATTGATCAATCTCTTTACCCTTTAACTTTTTTGTAGCTATGACATTTATAATTACCTCTCCCTCATAATCTTGATCAAGCATTCCCAATATATTTAAAAGTGTACTTTTTCCACAACCACTTTCTCCATATACACCAATCATTTTCCCACCATGAAATGTATAAGAAATATCACGTAATACTGTTTTATTCCCATAAGCTTTTTTAATATTTTGTATTTCTATCATAACTGCTCCCCTTTCAATATTGTCATAATAAATGATCGTAATTTAAACTTTATTGTCATATACATATTCACTATATCTAATAAAACGATACTTATCGCAAATAAAATGTAAGGTAATATATAAAATAGACTGTTAAAGATAATTCCTACAACACTAAAACATAAAACCATAATTACAATATTTTCCAAAAAGAATGGCATAAAAATACTTCTTTTAGAAGTCCCAAGAAATCTTTTTACAGCTATTTCTTTTGACTTTCCTTTCAAGTATAAAAGGACACTTTGAAAAGAAACACATATAATCACGAAAAGTACAACGCATAATACAGTCACAAGCATAGATAACTGTTCCTTTTTACTATGAATCTCTTTCCCAAATAAATCATCATATGTTACAAAGTTATGCATACTTAAATTATCTGTTAAATCATATTTATGCAATAAAGGCCATAACTTCTGAAAGATAGCTTCTTTCGATTCACGCACTTGAAATTTAAGAGGAGTATCATAATATCCACCAAATGCCAAAATATTTTCTACTGATGCATTTCCTAAGGTGATTACCTTCACAATAGGTGCATCAATCATAAAATCAGATTGTACAGCGATATTAGGGTTTAATGTTGGTAATTTTTTATCTGTATATTCTATATACTCTATAGATGCTCCTCTGTCAGCCATATTTGCTGCTAAACGAATATCATCTATTTTATCTATTTTTGAAGTTGGTATTAAGTAATAAAACTCTGTACTCTTTGGATCTATATATATTTGCTTACCTTCTGGAGTGTATAAAGGAAATTCATTTAAATAATTAGTATCCACATTCGCTACATACACATTATGTAGTTTTTGTACCTCTTGAGAAAAATCCAGAAAATCCGCATATAAAACACCTTCATGATACATTTCTTTATAAAGATGTAAACCACCTTGTAATAGTTTGCTATCAGGCCCCTTTGTCATCTCACTTTTATCTTCACCAATAGAAAAGCCTTCGAAGAAACCATAATTAGAATAGTTAGAAAATTGTTCAAGTCTATCTATTTGTCCTTTTGTAAGCGTCACAAATAAAGAAGCAAATACAAAGCCTAACGTTAAAATACCAACACTAATCGATTTAAATAGAATTGCGATATGGGTCATCATATTAGTTAGTGATTTATTCTTTAATAGATCATTATATCTTACTTTTTTGATAATAACCTTAACAATAATCGAATATAATAAAATATTAATACTAGCGATACCTATAATCATAGAAAAGATAAGTAATAAAAATGGAATCGTTATATTGGGTATGAATATGAAAAAGCCAATACTTACGATAACTAGAAATGATGTATAAAATATCTTTTTTGAACTGTATCTGAAGAATATCAAATGTACTATAACCACATAATTTATAAATACCAGAACGCTTACTCTTATTATAGGTATCAAAGGTAGTAAATAAAATAACCATAAAAAACAAAATAAAGATCACTATAAAATAAACACTAAATACAAAACTATAAGGAAATATATTTTCTTGAAAACCACTATATAGTGCCGTTTCATCTACTCCTATTAAAGAAGATAATTCTTTACAAAAAGATACCACTGCATTTTCATTATTTCCAAATATTGTATATCCCCCTCCTAAATAATCTTCGCTATTTAAAGCATCCAATGTGAAATAACGGTGATAATCATTTCTAAAAAAATCTTTTATATAACCATCATATCCATCTTCTTGTAATGTAGAAACTTTATAAGAATCACTGTCTCTATTTTCCCATTTGATTCCCTTAAATATTTGATTCAATGTATCTTTTGTAATGTTTGTATAATGATTTTCTACTACTATGTTATTTTCCACTTTTATAACACTTTTTTCAATTATAACATCATATTTGTCCGCAATATTTTTCATCATATTCAGAAAATCTTTATCCACAGGAACTCCTTCAGGAATATGTAAAGATTTATTCACTTGATATGAATTTACAAGATCATATACCTTCGAAGTTTCCATCTGGTATAAATAAACACATAAAACAGTACTTATAACCAAAATAAATACTACAAAAATATTTGAAATTTTCTTCATTAGATTCTCCCCTTCTTTATTATGTAAAATCCTCTTTGCTATTAGACAAAAATTTTTCTATCTATACGGTAAATACTTATTCATAAAAATAAATTCTATCATCAGATTATAATATTAGTTGTTGTTAATACCATATATAAATATAACCTTAAGAAATCCCTTTAAACCTATATATCAAAAAAAAAAAAAAAAAGCTATTTTCGAAAAAAACTAATATATTCACCATATAATATTACTTATTAATTTTTTTCACTAACATTTATAGCTTTTATATATTCTTATACTGTAAGCATCTTCCTCTTACAATATAATGACCAACATAATAACTTACCAATAACTATAGTATGCTTTAGCACTATCAAAGTATGAACCTAAATCCTTTACATATGCCTGCCATTCACCAGGTCTTGCTACACGGCTATAAGTACAATCCCCGACACAAGCTGATGATTGTTTATGATAATCATTTCCATTCAAATTCGCTGTCGCCCAACGACCATTCCATTGTGTACCAGAATCTGATGTAAAACTAAGATTTGTACCCGGTACCGGAATTGTTTGTGCAGCCTGTACATGACTGCTCATAACACCCACCAATAACAATGCAAAAGCAACTGATAAAATCTTTTTCATAAAATAACCTCCCCTTTATCTTTTTGCTTATCTATATTTTAACATAATCTAAATAAAATATCAATATTAATTAATTTTTTTATACTACATATATTTTATATAACTTTCCTTAAAAATTTTTATCTCTTAATAAAATTTAATCATTCAAACATAATGATAAAACTTAATTTGTATATCTTTATTTCATTATAATCGTGTTTATTATCTCTTTTCAAAAGGAAGCATTATCATGACTAAAAAACAAAAGTATATGGATATCCACGATTTATTTACTATTGAACATTCCCTTGTAACAGTGACTTTTTTTGAATACAACTCTCCCCTAATAGTCATAAATCTCGATAACTAATTCTAAAATATCTACTTACAATCAATGGTCCTTTTCCTTCTTTTGTAGTGCTTACGCATTCCATTTTTCTTATGATACTTACGAAGACTTTGTCTCTTATGAGTAGATTCTATATTTCTAACATAAATATTGGTCCCTTGTAAATACTCTGGTTTCTTACCTCTACCATGTATATATCTTTCTAATAGCCTCTTACTGCTTAATATTTTTCTTTTTATGAATTGTAAAGGTATCTGATAAATAGTATTTATTTCCATCCTTTTATCAACTTGAAAATCAGAAGCTTCATAATATAGGTATATAACTTTTGTATGAAAGATAAAATCAATGATACTTCTATGTTTTGGATCTAAAAAAACAACGATTCCATTTATAATCATATATATCAAAATACCGAATGTTCGATAGTACGCAAATAAAAATGCTAAAGGTATACTTTTTCCTAATAATTCACGAAAAAAAGCTTTCCATAAGCTTGTTTCTTGACCATTGTAATTGACAACCTTGAATTGATACATTCTTTGACCTATCGTTTGTCCACCATAATATAGAGTCGATAATGTATTCCACAAAAAAATAGAAAAAATAACAAATATATTCATGTATATAGGGTTATATATAAATTTTATCCCTATTTTTAAAGGGGATATCATAAGTACAAATGCTAATACAAATAGTATAAATGGCCATAACATAAAAATCACATCACATAAAAAGCTAAATAAACGTAAAAAACAATTTTTATAAGTTAATGGACTCCCTAATACAATAGAAGATTCTGACTCTTTATTTTGATATTTATATGTAAACAGGTTTGACAATTGCATATAATTCCTCCTTCTTACACCTTTGTTATAAGTATAAGATTGATAAGAAGATTACATGACTCTTAATATATAAAAACTTAAAACAATACTAGTATTTACTACCCGTTATTTCTTACCTATTTTGCACATTGTAAATATTTTATATGTAGTATCGTAACTATGTACTCATATAATATA
>CAZQFM010000022.1:0-515 GCA_964592705.1 uncultured Erysipelotrichaceae bacterium | reverse complement strand
TCTTGAAAATCAATATCCATTTCTTTTTTACCACCTTTTCTAACACTCTCATCAGGTTATATATAAGATTTGGATAGCAAATAGACTCTTCTCCTATTTTTTATAAGTCCCATAATATTTAGCTTTACTCTTTATGTTTAACCACTTACATACTTTATGAAAGAGATTACCCGATACTACCTATTCTGTTTCTCTAGTAATGATATAAATACTTTTATCTAAACCTAATGTAGGCTTAATGATTCTATATTTATCCTCTGCAACCCAATACTTATCATTACTTCCTTTAGATCTTCCCATATCATTTTCCTTTTTACTATAAGTATTATAACAAAAAAATGTAAACACTTTTTATGTGCCTACATTTATCTTACAAATTCATCTCTCTTCTATAAACTATTATTCCATTTAAATTTAGAGACTCACTTCTTAATATATTTTTATTTAAAAACTATTTGATTATACTTCTTCTTTACGATTCTTTCTTCTAAAGAACATCATCATTCCTGTAGATA
>CAZQFM010000021.1:0-15419 GCA_964592705.1 uncultured Erysipelotrichaceae bacterium | reverse complement strand
AGAAGAATGGAATGAATCGACAGGAAACCAAGTAAGTGGGATACAAACAGGAGATGGAACACAAGTAGGATTATGGGCAATACTTGTAGGGTTATCAACAGGAATGATAGCGTTCTTTAGAAGAAAAAATCGTGAGGAAGATTAGAATACTTTTCTGATAGAAAAAGTGAAATAGTTTATATTCCATATTAGTTATGTACTATGAAAAGTATGAATAGAATGAAATATATTTTTTCGATATACCAGAAAGGAACGTGAATAATGAAAAGAAAGTATAAGAAACAAGTAAGAGTAGCTATAGCGGTTGCTTTAGCAGCAGCATCTATAGCATACTCTACTAATAATCTATTTGCACAGAGTGAGGATACTCTCACAGATGTAGAAGAAATAAAAGAAGAAAATATAGAAATAGAAGGATTAGAAACAGAAGTAAAAGAAGTCAAAGAAGAAAATACAGAAACAGGAGCAGAAGATACATTAGGAGAATCATTAGAAAGTGAGGAAAGCATTCAACATGTTGAAAGAGCTGTAGGAGATGTGACAATCGATGCACTCAATTTTCCTAATGCAGAATTTAGAAAGTATATAAGTACAAACTTTGATATAAATAATGATGGTATATTATCTAGTGATGAGATTACTAATATAAGTAGTATAAATGTAAATGGTAATCAAAATATTACAAGTGTACAAGGAATTGAATATTTTCCTAATCTTAGGAATTTAAATTGTGCTAATACAGGGATCACAAGCATAGATGTTAGTAAGAATATTGCCTTAGAAGAGTTAGGTTGTTACCGAACAAGTATTTCAAGTTTGGATTTAAGTAAGAATGTTGCATTGAGATACTTATACTGCAATAATACCAATATTGCAAGTTTAGATTTAAGTAAGAATACAGAATTGAGAAGGTTGGATTGTTTTATAACAAAAGTTACAAGCTTGGATTTAAGTAAAAATACAGAATTGGTAGGTGTATTTTGTCCTGGGCTAGGAATAACAAATTTGGATATTAGTAAAAATACTAAATTGGCCTGGATTTATATAGGGAATCTTCCCAATACAAATGTCACAAAAAGTAATAGTGTCATTGATTTAGGTGGAGTGGATAGTACCTTTAATATGTATGAAATGTTTTGTAATATATATGATCTTAGCAGAATACAGAGTATGAGTGGAGCTAGCTTAAATAAAAATACAGGTGTCGTAAGTGGATATACATTTGGAACTCCTATTACTTATGTATATGATTGTGGTACATCTGCAAATGGGGCAATGACTTTACAAGTTACTTTAAATGTAAAAGGGAAAAGTTCTATTGATGTTCATGATAGCTTAGATAAAGTATATGATGGACAAACAGTAGCAGAACCAACAAGTATTACAAAGACAGGTAGTAATGGAGACATAACATTTGAATGGTATCAAGCAGATGGTACTCCATTACAAACAGCACCAAGTGATGCAGGAAGTTATAAAGTAAAAGCAACCCTTGCAGAAGATAATCAATATATAGGTGCAGAAGTAGAAAAAGAGTTCACAATCACAAAAGCAAGTAGTAGCATAGCTATTCATGATGATTTGAATAAAACATATGATGGAACAGCAGTTATAGAACCAACGAATATTACAAAGACAGGAAGTACAGGAGCTGTAAGTTTTGAGTGGTATACAATCAATAATACACAACTACAAACAGGACCAACAGAAGCGGGAGATTATAAAGTAAAAGCTGTTCTTGTAGATGATGTGAACCATATAGGTACAGAAGTAGAGGAAGTATTTACGATAACAAAAGCAAGTAGTACCATTACTATCCATGATGATTTGAATAAAACATATGATGGGACAGCAGTAGTAGAGCCAATCAATATCACAACAACAGGGAGTACAGGAAACGTAAGTTTTGAGTGGTATACAATCAATAATACACAACTACAAACAGGACCAACAGAAGCAGGGGACTATAAAGTAAAAGCCATCCTTGCAGGAGATACTAATTATGATAGTATAGAAGTAGAGAAATCATTTACGATATCTAAAGCAATGAGTACGATTACCATTAACGATGATTTAAATAAAGTATATGATGGGATGGTAGTTGTAGATCCAACCAACATCACAACGACAGGAAGTAGTGGAACAGTAAGTATTAAGTGGTATACAGCAGATGGAGTGGAATTAGGTAGTGCACCAGTGAATGCAGGAAGTTATAAAGTAAAATTGATTCTTGCAAGCGATACAAACTACGATAGTGTAGAAGTAGAGAAATCATTTACGATATCTAAAGCAACTAGTACGATTATGATTCATGATGAGTTAAATAAAGAATATGATGGAATGGTAGTTGTAGATCCAACCAACATCACAACGACAGGAAGTGCAGGAATTATAAGTTATCAATGGTATACAGCAGATGGAGTGGAATTAGGTAGTGCACCAAGTGAGGCTGGAAATTATAAAGTAAAAGTGATTCTTGCAGAAGATGTCAATTTTGAAAGTGTAGAAGTAGAGAAGTCATTTACGATATCCAAAGCAAGTAGTATGATTATTATCCATGGTGATTTAAGTAAAGAATATGATGGACAAGCAGCAGTAGTAGATTCAACGAATATCACAACGACAGGAAGTGCAGGAATTATAAGTTATCAATGGTATACAGCAGATGGAGTGGAATTAGGTAGTGCACCAAGTGAAGTAGGAAATTATAGGATAGTAATAACGCTAGGAGAAGATAGAAACCACAATGGAGTAATAACAGAAGCAGCGTTTTTAATAAAAGAAGCACAACCAAATAATCCATCAGCAATAGAAGATACAAAGAATGAATCGACAGGAAACCAAGTAAGTGGGATACAAACAGGAGATAGTACAAAAGCAGGGTTATGGATATTCCTTGTTGGAGTATCTATTGGACTGATGCTATTCTTTATTAAAAAGAGTCGTAAGGAAGATTAATAGTAAGATACTTTTATAGTATATATATATTATTATTATTATTAGAAGTGAGTCGCTAAAAGTTAAGCTGAAAACAGTTAATAAAAGAGGCTCACTTTTCTTATAGAAAGTTTTTATTTTTATGTACGAAAAAAGGGTTGAACCCTGTGTTTAATACAGGATTCAACCCTAAGTGCTAATGAAGCTTGTGTAATTATAGTCTAATCATAGTAAGGATTTATATTATTTCTATTTCCTTGTGGAAGTGTAAAGAATAAAGGAATATTTTTATTTTAGCATCTGGATATAAAATTTGCATAGCACGTTTATATATATGCATTTGTTCTGCATACATATCTTGAAGTATTTGTTCATTCTCTACATAATCTGTTTTGAAATCTATGATAATCAAGTCTTGTTCATTCATAGCTACAAAATCCATAAAACCATGTAAGATTTCATTGTTGTCATGTACCATATAAGGAAGTTCATGATATGTAGTTGGATAGCTTTGAGCTAGTTGATACATCGGATTAGCTGCTAATTGTTTTAAGGCAGTTAAATCCCAAGGTTTTAATTCATATTGTATTTGTTGTGCGATATTTTGTATATGATCTTCTTTCCAAGGAAGAGAACCTAGTCTTTCTATTAGTTTGTGAATCGCAATCCCTCTTGTGAATGCAGATGGGTTAGGATTGAATGTTAAACTTAACGGTTGTTTAGCTTGTTTCTGTTTGGATGCTGTTGTTATTTTGAGTGATTCACATGTTTGGGTATAGGATGGAAGTGTATGTAGGGGTGATGTAGCGGTATCTTGTACTTCTTGTTTCCATAGTGTTTGTACCTTATGAACGTTGAATAAATGGCTTTCGTTTTGTAAGAAGGTTTGTAAAATCCAAGATGTATAACCTCCTCTTGCGTATATAGCTGCCATACTTATTTCTTCTTCATATTCTTTTATGCTGTTTATACAGTCTACAATATGCATTTGTTGTTGCGCTCTTGTTGTCGCAACATATAGAATACGCATTTCTTCTTCTAATTCTTCTTTATTTTTTTTATGCTCTATCGCAAGACGTTGGATACTTGTACGTACAAAACGATTAGGAAGAGTAGTCCATTTCATACCAATGCCTAAATCACTATCACATATAAAATGTTCTTTAAATTCAATAGCTACTTGTTTCGTATTTGACCAAAGAAAGACAACAGGAAATTGTAACCCTTTTGATTGGTGAATACTCATGACACGTACAACATCTTCTTCACTTCCAATAGGTGTTGCCTCTGCTGTTTGTGCATCTTTAATACGATCAATATACCTTAGGAAAGCTGCTGTTCCCATTGCTTCTTTCTGTTCAAATTGAATTGCTTTTTCATAAAGTAAATCTAAATTTGTTTTTTCTTGTATCGTTGTGTGATCTTGGTAAAAGTTTTGATAGTTATAGAGTTTATTTAACATTTCACTTAATGGCAGGGTATAAATAAGTTGCATAAGTTGTTGTACGTTCTCAAATCCTGTAAAAGGGTGTTGTTTAAAGTAGTCATAGTAAGATTGATTAGGTTCCATATGCAATTTGGCAGAAGCAATTGTTTCAAAGGATACTTGTACAAGAGGTGAGGTTATCATGGCGATAAAATGAAGATCATTATGAGGAGATATGCAGGCTTTTAAGAAGGATAGAATGATTTGTACAGCATTAGACTGATAGAATCCATGTTTAATATCAATAAAGTATGGTATTTGTAAGGCATCAAAAGCTGCTTTTAAATCATCTTTTCGAGCATTACTACGTACCAGAACGACAAAATCTTTCCATTTCTTTTGTTCTTTCTTTTTAATGTTTATAATTTGGGATGCAATATAGTCTGCTTTACATTCATTTTTAGATAATATAAGATTGTTATCTTCTTTTATTCGTTGATAATCAATGGCATGAAAGATAATCGGTACATTATCTTCTAATTGCGCAGGAATACCTGTTTCTACATCATCTTCCTTCGTATAACGACAATCAAAACCATCCATATTCATAAGTTGTTTAAAAAGAAGATTATTAAAGTCCACAATCATTTTCTTTGAACGATAATTATTACTTAAATAAATGACTTCATCGAGTGCTCCTTGATGTTCTATAAGTTCTCTCATGAGTTGTGGCTTTGCATGTCGAAATCCATATATCGATTGTTTAATATCTCCCACACGGAACACATTGTTTTCTCTACATATAAGCTGAATAAGGGTATTTTGTACATCGTTACTATCTTGAAATTCATCGACCATAATTTCCACAAACTGTTCTTGATATTGTTTGGCGACAGCACCGTTATTGGCTTGTAAGATAGCTAAGGCAAAATGCTCCATATCATCAAAATCGATTACATTTTCACGTTCTTTTATATTGGCATATGCAAAGCGATAATCTTTACACATTTCAATTAAGCGAGCAATATAAGGTTGTATACGTTGATTATCTTGTAAGAATATTTGTTCATCAAAAAGTTGCTCTAACATACGATCTTCCATCGCTAAGATTTGTTTTCTTATATTTGTATATTGAGTATCCTCTTTATTTGGAGAAGCTGGAGGAATGATATGACAAATACCGATATAAGCTGTTTTAAACTGCATATAATCTTTTTGGTTTAATGCATCCCATAAGCTTTGGATACCATTCATTTTTTTGATCATACTATCTAATTTTTTAGTATCATCTTCATATTTTAAGGTAAGTATCTTTTTGAGTTGATGTAACAAGTGTACATATATATGCGTTTCTGTAACTAAATAATCAAAGAAATAAGCAAGGATAGTAGGTGGATAGTCCATGATAGATTGCTTTTCTTGAAAGCTATCCATAATTGTTTGAAGCCATTCATCTGTATCTGGTTTCGATGATGCTAGTGATGCAAGAGATTGAACAGCTTGTAAAAGTTGATCATAATTTTCTGCTCTTGCTGAAAACATCATACTTAATTCTTGAAACACGGTATCGTGTTGTATGAGTTGTTTTTGTAAGGCTATTTGCATAGCCTCTTGTTGGTATAAGGACATTGTCGCATTGTCCATAATATTTTGTATTCGATTAGCGTCTAATCCAATAATATAATAATTTTTTTGTAAAATAGATAAACAAAAGGAGTGTATAGTAGATATATGAGCTGTTTGAATGTTTGTTAATTGTTGTGAAATATATTCTTTTTCTTCTTTATCTTGTGTATTTTCTAAAAGTTTATGAAGTTCAGCTGCTAGTCTTTTCTTCATTTCATTTGCGGCAGCTTCTGTAAAGGTCATAGCGAGAATTTGATCAATAGAAATGCGATCGTTTAATACAAGATCAATGAGTCGAGCAATAAGGACCGTTGTTTTTCCACTACCAGCTGATGCTGAAACGACAATATTCTTTTTCTTTGTGTGAATAGCTTTTTTTTGTTGTTCATTCCAAACAGGCATATTATGCACCTCCTTTTTGATAGATAGATTCATCAATAGTAACTAGTAATTCTTTCTTTTCTGGGTTTCCTTTATAACGACATATTTCTTTATAACTACAAAATAAACAAGCATCTTCACTTGGCTTACAATCAATCTCACCCTTGAGAATACGTTTTCCAATTGTTTTATAAAGATTATGAAAATGTTGTTCTA
The DNA here is from genome assembly GCA_964592705.1 of uncultured Erysipelotrichaceae bacterium. GTDB lineage: Bacteria > Bacillota_I > Bacilli_A > Erysipelotrichales > Erysipelotrichaceae > CAMWMY01. The sequence continues at coordinate 8,833 of CAZQFM010000021.1, read as the reverse complement.
GAACATCTAAATCATATAGCTTTCGTGCTTTGATGAGACCATCTTTTTGCATAGATATACCTACTATATGGGTTCCTGTATCATCAATTGCCATAATATCTTCATGCATAGTCCAACCTTGTAGACGATGTGTTTGATAGATAGCATCTTCATAGTCTTGTGTTTGTAAAGGTATATAAGAAACAGGACGTCGTTTCATTTTCCCTGCATGAAAGGGAATATTTTCATTTTTAAGTGAATAATAGTAAGCCCCTACGACATCTTTTTTAAAGTGTTTTCGTGCGATAATAGCATATGTAACAAGTTGTAGCTGTAAAGCTGAAAAGACATCTTGTTCTTTTAAGGATTTTATAGAGCTTTTATAATCAATAATACGTATAAATTCTCTGGCTTCATCGATACGATCAATAAAGCCGTGTAGTCGTATCATGATATCACTAGACATGATATCATATATAAAAGAATACTCTGTTTTTGTAGGTGTTAGGTGTGAGTGTTCTTCCATCTCTTTTAAAATGGTAAGATTTTGCATAATACTTTGAAGAAGTCTTTGTTTTGTAGCCATGATAAAAGCTTCATGATTAGGATATAGATGACTCATATAGGATAATTCTTGTTCAAGAATATGGAGTATATGTTCACTAGTAGCATATACGTAGTCTTTTCCATGCTCATTAATAAGAGCTTCTAAAACATGATGAGATAATGTTCCTACCTTTGATTCATTAAAACCATGAGATACAGGATCTTTAATTTGTAATCCATAACGAAGAAAGTATGAGAAAGGACATTTTATATAACGCTCAAAGGCTGAAATAGACCCTTTTAGAATATTGTCTTTTGTGAATAGTTGCTTAGCTGTTGTACTTGTGATGGTATAAGATTGCGGTATTGTTTGATAATTCATTAAAAGTGGATAAGGCTTTGCTTTTTTTTGTAAAAAGCTTTCTATTTCCAGTGCTGCCTCATTTGCTTTTCCTTCATATGTTCCCATTGGATAGGATACAATCATATGTTGAGCACTATAATAAAGGTTGTCCATTTGTGATAAATGGTGATTATAGCGCTCTTTCATCGTTGGATAAGGAATTTGTTTTATATATGTTTCATCAAATATTCCTTGTTTGGTTTCAAAGGCAGGAAAATGCTTTTGCGTAGTACCTAGTATAAAGTTATATGATTTAGGTAATAAAGGAGATTTTAAATCTGTAATAGGAATTCCTTGAATTGTGGAGGCATATTCTTGTTCCTGTATATCTTCTAGTATGTTTATAAGAAAGGATAAATCTTCTTTTGTATGGATATAAGGAAGGGTATCCTGAAGAATACGTTGTAGTGTTTGTACACTTGTTGGTAAAGACGATTGAGAAGGAAAGGAAGCCACAACGATATCATATATATGAATCATTAACTGTTCATAAGAGTTTGCATGTTCTATATTTATAATGATAGGTAGAAGTTCTTCTTTTACTTCTTGTGCATAAGATTGTAATGTTTTTAATTTATGTAATTCATAATCATGAATGATTTGATTTGTATGTTGTATATCTTGTAAATGATCAAAAGAATCATGTATATGTTTATTGAAAATACGTGTATATTCTGAATACTCATATATGTGAGGAAGATTCCAAATATGGGCATCTATACATGCTTGTAGTGTTTGTTTACATGGATTCATATAGTATTTTAATAACTTTATAAAGCGCTTTATAAAAACACTAGGGCATGTCTGTTTTAGGATTGTGAAGGGTATCTTATAACGCTCAAAAATTTGATGGATAAGGGGTTTATATGCTTCATCACATACGGTGATGTTAATATCATCGGCATGTAAGTGATGATGTATGATATATTGTGCCATAGCCTCTACTTCTTGGCGCATATTGACACTATGAAAAAAGGATGTTTCCCCTTTCTTATGTTCTTCTTTTAACAATTTTGCACCAGAATTAAGCAATTGTTGAACAATCAGATATTCTTCATATGAAAAAAAGGTATCGTAAATATAGACATTATGTAAATGGGTTTGTAAAAGTTTTTGTAATGTCTCTAGTTTAGTATCCATGGTATTTGGTATGGTATATAAGACAGAAAGTATTTGTTGTATTTCTTTTTGAGCCTCTGTTTGTATAGGAAGTTGACTTGGATGTATTCCATAACGTTTCATTTCTTCTAAAAAGGTGCTACATTGCTTGATGAAATGATAAGATGTATATGTATTTCGATAAATTTGGATATTCGATGATAATGATACAAGATGTTTTCGACATTGAAAGTAAAAGCTTTCTTTTGATGTAAGCTCTTGAGGAGTATGTATATTGAGATAAGTAGAAAGGGAGTATATGTGTAAACCAATAATTCCTCTTTTTTCTTGTATTATTTTTCTTCGGATAAGTGTGTGCATATGCTGAGGTGCAATTAAAATACTATTTTGAGGTAATGATGAAAACATAAAATTCCTCCTGTCATGTTTCTATACTACTATTATATCCTTGATATATATTGTGTGTAAATGTTCTTATGAAAACATGTTGCACATCTGGATATGTACAACATGTTGTATATTTATATTGTTATATTTTTTAAGATATTAACCATAATGTCATGTAAATCATCACGTTCTAGTGCGAAGTCAATTTGGGCTTTTAAGAAACCAGCTTTATCTCCTACATCATAGCGTGTTCCTTCAAATTCATAAGCACATACATTTTCGTATTTTGTAAGGCGATGAATAGCATCTGTTAACTGAATTTCTCCACCTTTTCCTGGATCTTGCGTCTCTAATAATTCAAAGATTTTAGGTGTTAAGATATATCTTCCTAAGATTGCACAGTGACTAGGGGCAACTTCTACCATTGGTTTTTCCACAACCCCTTTTACAGACACACAGCGCTCATCAAGTACTTCTTTAGGATCGATAATACCATATTTGTGTACATGTTGAGGGGCTACTTCTTGTGTTCCAATAACACTGCATTGAACTTTTTGAAAGGCTTCTATTAGCTGACTTGTAGCAGTAGAACGATTTTTATTCACAACAATATCATCACCAAGTAGGATAGCAAAAGGTTCATCTCCTATAAATGCTTTTGCACATAATACAGCATGACCTAACCCTCTAGGATGTTTTTGTCGTATAGTATGAATGTTTGCCATCTTTGCAATGTCTTGTACCATATGTAAACGTACTTTATCTTTTCCTACTCTTAATTTTTCTTCAAGTTCAAAACTAACGTCAAAATGGTTTTCAATCGAAGACTTATAACAGTTTGTGATAATTAAAATTTCTTCTATTCCACTTGCGATAGCTTCTTCTACAATATATTGGATAGTTGGTTTATCTACTATAGGGAGCATTTCTTTTGGAATTGCTTTAGTAGCTGGAAGGAAACGTGTACCAAAACCAGCTGCAGGAATAATTGCTTTTCTTACTTTTTTCATAATCTCACACTCCATTTTTTACTTTCTTAATCATATTGTACCATAATATTAGGGAAAGAAGTTGTAAGATTGTATGATTATGATTTCTTAAGGGAATCGAAAAAATATAATATATTTTCGAACTTCAGTTCATGTACTATATAAATGTATAGAAATATGCTTTATAGTTATGGTCGAAGGAGGGTTATATTTATATTATATAAGAATACATAAACTCTCATAGATAGAGGTTATTATAATAGATTATTTATCGCTTATGTATGGATAGTTAGATGATACATTTGTGTGTATTTGATGTATGGGTTTAAATGAAGATACAAATGTATAATAAAAAATAGTTTCTATAAGAGTAGATATTATGAAACGGTAGAAATCATATTGTCATGGATATGTTCATGATGATATGAGATAAAAGACCTGTTTTTAATAAACGGGGGAGGTTTATTTATGTGTATTAAATTTATAGAGAAGTTAGATTCAGAAGAAATTGAGGTATTGTATCATAAAAAAGATCGCGATGTTATTATGCAATTTAAAGTGATGTTGGGCAATTTCTTCAATCGAATTAATGTGCAAGATGAGCAAAAACGGATTTGTGTATTGTCTGTAATGAACATTTATTATTTTGAGTCTGTAGATGGTAAGTGTTATGTATATACCAAGGATACTACATTTCTTGCTTTTCAATCCTATCGACAATTACAAGAGCGCTTAAAGGGGTATGGCTTTTTACAGTGTTCAAAAACGATGAGTATGAATGTGATTCATTTATGGAAGTGTGAGGTTTATAGTGATTGTAGAAGAATAGTAACACTAGATAATAATGAGCGTTTAATTGTGAGTAGAGCATTTAAGAAAGATTTTGATGCATATCTGAGAAGTCGAAATTTTTAAAAGTAAAGTAAGAAATTTTGAATACGTACCCTTATTTATGGAAATTATAAGATTATAAAAACTCTCTTATACTTAGAAGGAGAGTTTTTTTATCCTCTATTATATAGGAGAAATAGGAGATATATAAGAAGTGTTAGAAAAGAATATGTAACGAAATTGTAATGTTAAAAGGGATGAAAATTTATATTATTTGTAACAATTGTGTATATTTGTGTTAAAATAATAATAGTTTTAAATAAAAGACGGAATTTTTTTGAAAATATGTTACTTTTATAGAGTATGAAAGGAGTGTATTCAATGTTGAATTATATTTTCAACAATCCTATTTATAAAAAATATAGAGAGTATGTACTATGTATTTTAGATTTATGTACTGTTCTCATCGCATATGTATTAGCGTTTTGGGCAAAGTTGAATTTTCGTTTACCAGACTTTCGTACGATTAATTTTTCTTTCATATTGATATCCGTGCTTATAGTTATCCCTACTTATACGATTAGTTTTATTGTGTTTAAAATACATAAAAGTTTATGGAAATATATAGGACCTGTAGAAATGTTGAGAATTGGGCTATCAATCGCTTTATCGAGTGCTATTCTCATGGTTCTTGTGATAGGGCTTGGCATTTCTTCAGAATATATGAATGTCATCTTTATATCGGCAATATTAAGTATTCTAATGATGTTAAATGTGAGATTAGGGTATCGTCTATTAAGAAATCATTCTAATGGTACACATCCTAGTGTGAAAAATGCCATTATTATTGGTGCAGGAGATGGAGGATATATCCTATTAAAAGAAATTTTACATAATCCTAATATGCATGTGCGTGTAGTAGGGTTTGTAGATGATAAAAAATATAATAAAGTAATTGCTGGTGTTAGTGTATTAGGAGATACTTATGATTTACCAGCGATTGTTTCTAGGTATCAAATTGGTATTGCTTATATCGCTATACCAAGTGCTAGTAAACAGGATATTCGACGTATTGTTGATTTATGTCAATCATTGAAATTAGAAACGAAGATCATGAAAAATGCGAATTCTTTATTGGAGGATGAGGTAGAGCAACAATATCCTGTAGAAGATATTTCGATTGAGGATCTATTAGGACGTGGAGAAATTCAATTAGAGCAGTCAGAAATTCGCTCTTATATTACTGGTAAGGTTGTTGTTGTAACAGGGGCTGGTGGTTCGATAGGTTCTGAGTTGTGTCGCCAAATTGTCAAGTTTCGTCCTAAGCGACTACTTATGATTGATATAAATGAAAATGCACTCTATATGTTGGAACAAGAGTTTAATCGTTGTAGAATCCACCATAAGTTAGATGAGAATATTGAGATTATTTCACTCATTGCTTCTATTCGTGAGTATGAGATGATTTCACAAATTTTCTCAGTATATAAGCCTGATGTTGTATATCATGCGGCAGCTCATAAACATGTACCGTTAATGGAAGCACGCCCACAAGAAGCAATAAAAAATAATGTGTTTGGAACAAATAATGTTATTCGTGCATGTTTAAAACATGCGGTATCTCGCTTCATTATGATTAGTACCGATAAAGCTGTTAATCCAACAAATGTAATGGGGGCTACTAAGCGTCTAACAGAGATGATTTTACAAGCAAATGGGGGCGGGATAACAAAAATGGCAGCTGTGCGTTTTGGGAATGTATTAGGTTCTAATGGTTCTGTTATCCCTATATTTAAGCAACAAATAGCAGAAGGTGGTCCTGTAACGATTACAGATAAAAAGATTATACGTTACTTTATGACGATACCAGAGGCAGCACAGTTAGTTTTACAAGCTGGATTTTATGCGGATAAAGGCGAGATATTTGTGCTTGATATGGGAGATCCTGTTAAAATATTAGATTTGGCAGAGAAGATGATTCGCTTATCTGGCTTTAAGCCATATGAAGATATTGATATTGTAGAAATTGGTCTTCGTCCCGGAGAAAAAATGTTTGAAGAATTAAAGCTTGAAGGAGAAACGACCATAAAGACGAAGAATGATTTAATCTTTATGAATCAAACAATGGCTATTTCAAAAGAAGAAATAGAGGAAAAGTTAAAAGTATTAGGTAAGTGTATGCAAGAGGAACAAGATAAGAAGAAGTGGAAAGATGTTTTATTTTCACTTATTACATAGAAGGGATGGTTATACGTGAATCATATGAATATACCGTTTTCACCACCAGATATAACACAAGCAGAGATTGATGAAGTAGTTCATGCATTATCATCTGGGTGGATTACAACAGGTCCAAGAACGAAAGCATTCGAGAAAGAACTAGCAAAGTTTATACATGTTCGCAATATGGTTTGTTTAAATTCTGCCACTGCTGCTATGGAAATGACTTTACGTTTATTAGGAATAGGGCCTGGAGATGAAGTGATTGTTCCAGCATATACCTACACAGCTAGTTGTAGTGTAATTGTTCATGTAGGGGCCAAACCTGTCATCGTTGACATACAAAAAGATTGCCCAGAAATGGATTATGAGCAATTGAAGAAATATATCAATAAAAACACAAAGATGGTAATTGCCGTTGATATTGCGGGTGTTTTATGTGACTATGAACGTTTATATGAACAATTAGAACAGTGTAAGCACTTATATCACCCAAATAATGAAATACAAAAAGCTTTTGATAGGGTGATTGTAATGTCTGATTGTGCACATGGCTTTGGAGCTATGAGAAATCATTTGTTTGCTGGTCAATTTGCAGACTTTACGTGTTTTTCTTTTCATGCTGTGAAAAACCTTACGACAGCTGAAGGTGGAGGGGTGACGTGGAAGGATATAAAAGGTATAGATAATGATGATGTGTACAAACAATATCAAATGTTATCTTTACATGGTCAAACCAAAGATGCATTGGCTAAAACTCAACTTAGTTCATGGGAGTATGATGTTATATCTCCAGCTTACAAATGTAATATGACGGATCTTGCGGCAGCTATTGGATTAGCACAATTAAAACGTTATCCATCCTTATTAAAAAGACGACATGAAATTATTCGTATGTATGATGAAGGGTTACAAGATTTACCTGTACAATGTTTGCATCATCTGCAAAGTGGTAATGTTTCATCTGGCCATTTGTATATGGTAAGGATACAAGGAATAAGTGAACAACAAAGAAATGATATTATTGTAAAAATGGCTCAAAAAGGAGTGGCATGTAATGTCCATTATAAGCCGTTGCCGATGTTAACTGCTTATCAAAAGATGGGATTTGATATAGCGAATTTTCCAAACGCTTATGATTTTTACCATAATGAAATCACGTTACCGCTTTATTCGCGTTTAAAGGATGAAGAAGTTTCTTATATTATCTACTGTTTTAAAAAAGTTGTAGGTGAATATGTATGTGGCTAAGAAAGTGGGATGATATACCGAGTCATATGCGAAATGAAGCAGTGAAGCATTATTATGATATTTTAGGAAAGAAGAAGTTGAGTTTATGTTTGAAAAGAATATTTGATGTGCTCTTTTCAGCAATATTAATTGTTTTATTAAGTCCGGTATTTTTATTTTTAGCGGTGCTCATTAAGATAGATTCAAAGGGTCCTGTTTTTTATAAACAAGAGCGAATTACGCAATATGGTAAAACCTTTTCTATTGTTAAGTTTCGTACGATGGTTGTTGATGCAGATAAAATGGGGACACTTGTTACTGTTCATAAGGATAGTCGGATTACGAATATTGGTCATACACTTAGAAAATATCGCTTGGATGAATTGCCACAGTTATTTAATGTTATTTGTGGCGATATGAGTTTTGTAGGAGTGAGACCAGAAGTCGCAAAGTATGTCGATGCTTATAATGATGAAATGTTGGCTACATTATTATTGCCATCAGGTATTACATCTCTTGCTAGTATTCGTTTTAAAGATGAAGATACTATTATTAGCCAATATGTGGATGAGCAGCATAGTGTTGATAGGATCTATATAGAGAAAGTATTGCCACAGAAAATGGAAATAAACTTGGAGTATATTCGAAACTTTAGTTTTATTAAAGATTGTTTTGTCTGTGTGCTTACACTATTAAAAGTATAAGGGGGTAATATTTTGAAAATAGATAAAGAATATACAGTATCTGTCGTCATGCCCTTGTATAATGAGGAAAAGTATATTGATGATTGTATACAGTCACTATTAAAACAAGATTTTGATCACAATATGATGGAATGGATTTTTGTGGATGGACTATCCACAGATAAGACACGAGAAATTTTAGAGAAATATCATAAACAATATCCAACACTTATTCGTATATTACAAAATGATTGTAAGACAGTTCCTTATGCAATGAATATAGGGATTCAAGAAGCAAAAGGGCAATATATTATCCGTATGGATGCACATGCTTCTTATGATGATTCCTATATATCAAAATGTGTATATTATTTAAAGGAAACAAATGCAGATAATGTTGGCGGTATTGCCATAACAAAAGGGAAAGGTTTTGTAGGTGAGCAAAT
>CAZQFM010000020.1:15120-15447 GCA_964592705.1 uncultured Erysipelotrichaceae bacterium | reverse complement strand
TTCTTTTTTTTGTAACATAGTGTGTGGATGAAAATCAATAGATTCACCAAAGGAAATGGAGCGTTCCGACCGCTCCTTTTTTTGTTATCCTATTAGCCTTCTATATGTATTATTTATTTGTATTTTTTATCTATATATCTACAAATAACATGTTTCAATACACCAACTAATACTGGTAACATAATGGTAGTTAAGATGAATTTCATAGGTTCACCTCCTCTCATTGTTTTTAATGAAAGGGTACCAATAAGATAACGTAGCCATTATAACATAATCATAATTTAATATATATATGATATTGAATATAATATTATATAAAAAAAGTGA
>CAZQFM010000020.1:0-15110 GCA_964592705.1 uncultured Erysipelotrichaceae bacterium | reverse complement strand
CAATTCATTTCTTTATTTCATTTTCGTATTTTTACCATTCACAAGATGAACATTTGAAATGATTCTTATGAAGAAAATTAGGTTTGCCTTCAGCTTTATATGTATGGACGAAGCATGAATACCACAGAGTGAATACTTTAATTTAAGAGCAATATTCTTTTTCACAACATCATATATAAATTGTTCTTTCATATTTAATACCTTTTCTCATAAAGATCTTTTTTAGATTAACTAATCATAATACGTATTTGGGACAAAATCAATTTCGTTACATGAAGACATTATCATTTTCGAATCATAAAAGTATAGGGAATATAGCAGTAGGTATTGTCAATCATTGGAATTTTGTTTATAATGTATACGAAATACAGTGATTAGAAGGAGTACATATTATATTATGTTAAGAGAGCTTTGGTTAGGTGAGACAAAGTCAAATATAATATGGAAGGTAGTCTAGGAGTAGATTTTCTGAAAATAAGTAGGAAGATACGTATAAGCTAGCGTTATGGCTTAAGGCACAAATGTGCGAAGTAAGGTGGTACCACGTAATAAGCGTCCTTATAGGGTGCTTTTTTTTATAAGTGTAGAAGGAGAATAGGATATGAAAAAAGTGTTAGAAACGAAATATGATCACTTGAAAGTTGAAAAAGACTATTATGCGCAATGGCTAAAGGAAGGATATTTTACAGCTGGTGATAAAAGTAAAGATCCTTTTTGTATTGTAATACCACCACCTAATGTAACTGGAAAGTTACATTTAGGTCATGCATGGGATACAACCCTGCAAGATATTGTCGCAAGATATAAACGTATGAATGGTTATGATATGTTATGGTTACCTGGTATGGATCATGCTGGAATTGCTACACAAGCGAAGGTTGATGAGCGTTTAAAGAATGAAGGAATTTCAAGGTTTGATATTGGACGTGAGAAGTTTTTACAACATGCTTGGAATTGGAAAGAGGAGTATGCTGAACATATTCGTAAACAATGGGCAAAGCTTGGACTTTCTTTGGATTATACACGTGAACGCTTTACGTTAGATGAAGGATTAAGTAAAGCGGTTAAGAAAGTATTTGTTGATTTATATAATGATGGGCTCATTTATCAAGGGGAAAGAATTATTAACTGGGATCCAGAAGCAAAAACGGCATTATCCAATATAGAAGTTATTCACAAAGAAGTAGAAGGGGCAATGTATACTTTTAAATATCAAGTGGTAGAAACAAATGAAGAGTTACATGTATCGACAACACGTCCAGAAACAATGTTTGGAGATGTTTGTGTGGTAGTACATCCAGAGGATGAACGTTATATACATTTACATGGTAAACATGTTATTAACCCAGCTAATGGAGAAAAGCTTCCTATTATTACAGATGATTATATTGATATTGCTTTTGGAACAGGTGCTATGAAGTGTACACCTGCTCATGATCCTAATGATTTTATGATTGGAGAGAAGTATGGTTTAGAAAAAGTAATTTGTATGCATCCTGATGGTACGATGAATGCGTTATGTAGAAAATATGAAGGCATGGATCGTTTTGCTTGTCGAAAACAATTAGTAGAAGATATAAAAGAACAAGGAAATGTTGTTTCTATTGAGCCTCATATGCATCAAGTAGGGCATTCAGAGAGAACGAATACCATAGTAGAACCTTATTTATCAAAACAGTGGTTTGTGAAAATGAAACCACTAGCTGATGAAGTTTTAAAACAACAACAAAACGAAGAAGAAAAAATTAACTTTTATCCAGCAAGATTTGAGAAAACCTTTCATCAATGGTTAGAGAATATAGAAGACTGGTGTATTTCTCGTCAACTTTGGTGGGGACATAGAATTCCTGCTTGGTACCATAAAGAAACAAATGAAATATATGTAGGAGAAGAAGCTCCAAAAGAAGAAGGTATGTGGATACAAGATGAAGATGTCTTGGATACATGGTTTTCAAGTGCCTTATGGCCATTTTCAACACTTGGTTGGCCAGAGAATACAGATGATTTAGAACGCTATTTCCCTAATGATGTGTTAGTTACAGGATACGATATTATCTTCTTCTGGGTAGCACGTATGGCTTTTCAAACACGTTATTGTATGCATAAACGTCCTTTTAAAGATGTATTAATACATGGACTTGTAAGAGATTCACAAGGTAGAAAAATGAGTAAATCTTTAGGAAATGGTATTGACCCTATGGATGTTATTGAGAAATATGGAGTTGACTCTTTACGCTTTTTCTTAACAACCAACTCTACACCTGGTCAAGATTTACGATTTATTGATGAAAAAGTAGAATCTAGTTGGAATTTTATCAATAAGATATGGAATGCATCCCGTTTTGTAGTTATGAATTTAGATGAGCATATGACACTAGAAGATATAAATCTTACTCAATTATCTATGATTGATAAATGGATTATCAAAAGGTTTAATGAAGTATTAGCAAATGTTAGTATGAATATGGAAAAATATGAATTCGCATTAGTTGGTAATGAGATTTATCATTTTGTATGGAATGACTTCTGTAGCTGGTATATAGAATTATCAAAAGCTGGTTTATATAGTGAAGATAAGGAGTGCCAACTAGCCACAAAATCTACTTTAGTTATGGTTTTAAGTGGTATTGTACGTATGTTACATCCATTCATGCCATTTGTAAGTGAGGAAATTTATCAAGTAATTCCACATGAGTTTGCTTCTATTAATTTAGCTTCTTGGCCAACTCCAATTACTATTTCCATGGATGATCAAGAAATGAATGAAGTACAACAATTAATTTCCATTATTGAAATAGTACGTGAAATAAAAGTTAGTTATCAACTAAAACCTAGTGCTGATATTGATATTTTAATTAAAAATCAAAAAGGTACTATAGTAGAGCCTAAAGCAGAAGTTCAAGCTATTTTGAATAAAATGTGTCATGCCAATTGGATAGTGGTTGATAGTAAAGAGGAAATGGTTGTACGTAATATATTAGGTGGTACTTTATCGGTTCCTTTGGCAGCTATTATGAACATAGAAGAAGAGATTCTAAAAACAGAAAAAGAGATACAAAAGTTTGAAAGTGAGATAAAAAGAGCAGAAGGTATGTTATCAAATCCTAATTTCACGATGAAAGCACCAGAAGCTAAAGTACAAGCAGAAAAAGAAAAGTTACTAAACTATCAAGAACAATATGAGTTAGCGAAAAAACGTTTACAAGATTTAAAGAGTAAATAAATTATGGTAATAACTAATAAAAGAAGGTGAAAAGGTGATCAAAAAGATTGCCTTTTTATCTTATATTCATTAAAAGGTAGAGAGCATACTATCTCATTTCGCATACGATAGAGCAGGTGATATCTATGGTAGAAATTAGAGAATGGGAGATGGATGATGTATTTTCATTGAGAAACCTTTCTATGCATCCTTATTTTGTCGCAAGACGTGTATCTAATTATTTATATCCTGATACTTTTTTTAATACAGTACATGTCATTAAAGGGTATCAAAATGCGAATAAAGAAAAATATCTTATTCGTGCTATTTTATATCATAATGTTGTTTGTGGTTTTATACAATGCGAAAAAAAAGATGAACAAAGTTGTGAAATATCTTATTGGCTAGGCTATCATTATTGGAATCGAGGGATTATGAAGAAAGCTATTGCGCTAATATGTAGAGAAGCTTTTACAACCTTACATGTAATGAGTATTTTTGGAAGAGTAAAGAAAGAGAATATTGCCTCTTGTAAAGTACTAGAAAGTAATCGTTTTCGATTGGAGTCACAAGATGAAAGCATATATATTTATCGAAAGTTTAGGTAATAGAAGTTGTAAAGAAGATAGAAATAAATATATTAAAAAGCATGCTAAATCTACCTATTAGTTTTATAATCATGACATCATATTCATTTAAAATGCTTGTGTTGAAGAAGGATAAGTCTAAATAATGAAGTGTTAACTAACTATTTTTCATTATAATAAAGTTAATATAGGAAGATAAAAAAGTCTTATTGGTATTAGACTTTTACAGGGTATTGTGATATTGCCTAAAAATTTAGAATAAGAAAAAGAGGTTGTAACTCCATAGTATATTTCCAGGTGACTAGGTAGTACTATTTCGTTATAGCCTCTTTTTGATTTCAAGATGATGATCAATTAAATATTGTATATGTGTAATATCTGGATCTATATAAATGGTTTTATAAGAAGTCAGCGATACAAGACCCGTTTTTGATCCTGGTATTTTCTTTAACTGCTTCTGTAGACAATAATCCACAGGAACACTAGAGGAATAGCGTCCTTTTGAATAATAAGCAGCTAGCATAGCCGCATCACGTAAAAGTTGTTCACTAGGATGTTCACATGTAATGATAACATGAGCTCCATGATAGTCTTTAGTATGTAGCCATGTGTCTGTTTTTCTAGCAAGCTTCCATGTTACATAGTCATTTTGAAGATTATTTTTTCCTACATGAATGCTAGCTTCATCAAATAGGAATGTTTCATAGTGTGGCAATAGATTTGTTTTTTTATGTTTTCGTATTTTGGCTTTTTGTGCTTTTACATATCCTTGTGCAACAAGTTCTTCTCGTATCTCAATAGCATCTTGTAAAGATGCTTGTTCTAGCTGTGTTTCCATTCTTTCAAAATAGAGAATTTCTTTTTCACATAATAGGATTTGTTCTTGGATAATTTCTTGTGCACGTTTTGCTTTATGATATTTTTGATAGTATTTATTCGCATTTTGCTTGAGATCATATTTCATATCAATAGGAATAGAAATGTCTTGATTTGTTTCAAAGGAAGGTAGTATCACAACCTTTTCTTTTTGTATCGTATGCATATAGGCAAATAATAAATCAGCATATTCTCGATACTTATCACAATCCATAGCATCTTGCCAACTACGTTTTAGCTTCGGTAGTTTGCTTTTATTTTTTTGTAATTCTTTACGTACAACTTTGAATAAATCTCCACTTTGTTGTTTAATTCTAACTTTTTCTTCTTTATGGAAATAAAGGACATCCATCCCCTTCATCAAGTCATATGAACGATAGGCAACTTCTAAATGTGTAAGTGGTATACAGTGAAAATACATCGTATCTTTGACATCACTAATATAAAGTTGTTGAGAGGATTGAAGTTCTTGCATAATTGCATGAAAAGCTTCTCCCTTTTGTATACGATACATAACTTCTTTGGATAATAAAGGAGAAAAGCCGTGAAAATAAGAAGTGAAATCATCATGATCGGGAAGCGTATGTGAATCATAAGGATTTTTTTTATCGTGTTGTTGTGGTAATTGAAAAAGGGCACCTGGATGAATAGTTCGTGAATTGTTTTCAAAAGGAGGAATACGCTTTAATGCATCTATAATTTTATGATCTTCACCAACTAAAATAACATTTGCATATTTTCCCATGAGTTCAATATATAAATGTTTATTGTGAATATCACCGAGATCATCTCGTGCTTCTATATCCATTTGTAAAATGCGATCCAAGCCTATTTGTTGTAAAGATCTTATGATACCACCATCCAACTGTTTTCTTAGCAACATTAAAAAATTACTTGGTGTTTCTAGTGCTGTATAAGATTCATTTGTTAAGTGAATTCGATTGTATACACTATGTGCTGAAATTAATAATTTTTTATTTCCTTTGGAACTGCGTATCGTAAATAATAATTCTGTATCAGAAATTTGTTGTATTTTATTTATTTTTGCAGGAATATATTCTTGTAATACAGATTGTATTTGATGCAATACTAAACCATCTAATGCCATGTTATCACCTAATTTCATTCTTTATTATAGCATATCTTATGAATTTCTTGAAGAAATGAAAAATTTTTCAAAACATGTTTGACATCATCTAGGACAACTAGTAAAATGTAAGAAAAGAGAAGGGAGTATGCATATGAAAAAAGGTTTATTAATTATCATGAGTGGACCTAGTGGTGTAGGAAAGGGTACTGTTCGTCAGTATTTTATGAAAGATGAAGAGCTTCGTTTAGCATACTCTATTTCTATGACAACAAGAAGTCCAAGAAGTGGAGAAGTAGATGGTATTGACTATATCTTTACTACGAAAACAAAGTTTGAGGAAGCGATACAGAATAATCAATTGTTAGAGTGGGCAGAGTTTGTAGGGAATTATTATGGGACGCCGATGGCAGAAGTTGAGAAATTGAGAAATGAAGGGAAAAATGTTATCCTAGAAATTGAAGTGCAGGGGGCTCAACAAGTGCGTGAAAAGTGTCCAGATGCGTTGTCTATTTTCATTATTCCACCTACTATGGAAGAGCTTGAAAAAAGAATACGCGGTAGAAAAA
The DNA here is from genome assembly GCA_964592705.1 of uncultured Erysipelotrichaceae bacterium. GTDB lineage: Bacteria > Bacillota_I > Bacilli_A > Erysipelotrichales > Erysipelotrichaceae > CAMWMY01. The sequence continues at coordinate 8,789 of CAZQFM010000020.1, read as the reverse complement.
GTGAACCTGAAGAATGTGTTCAACAAAGACTTGCGAAAGCTGATCGTGAGATGAAAATGGTGAAGGATTATAAATATGTTGTATGTAATGATGATCCTAAACTTGCAGCTGATATGATATCTTTAATTATTAAACGTCATATGAATGAACCGCTATAACAGCGGTTTTCTGTTATAAGGAGTGCATGATATGAGAATCGCACATATTTATATTGAGCATCCGGTTATGGAGCTTGATCGTACTTTTACCTATAGGTGTCATGATACAAATGTTCAGCGTGGTGTACGTGTTCAAGTACCCTTTGGTACACAAATGTTAACTGGATTTGTAGATCATATAGAAGAAGTAGATGATACGTATCAAAATTCATTGGAGTATGATATTAAAGATATACATGAAATTATTGATGAGGAGCCACTTATTAATGAAGAGTTATTTGCATTAGGGCATTGGATGAGTAAAACTTGTATTGCACCAGCTATTAGTTGTTTTCAAGTGATGTTACCTGCTAAACTAAAACCGCGATCTAATCGAAAAGCGATTGTACAGGAAGCTTGGGTTTGTTTTGTAAGATATCAAGAAGATGTGACAAAGAGACAGCAAGAAGTACTTGATGAAATGGCACAAAGACAACAAATGTTACGAAAAGATTTTTTGAAAAAGTATAAATCGGTAGGTAAAAAGTTAATAGAGTATGGATGCTTGGAAATCATAATGAAAGAGAAACAAGCGTTACAACAATCCATAGATATAATAGAAAGTCCTTTTTCCTTAAGTAAAGATCAAGAAGATGCTATTCAAAAGATACAGGAAGGTAATAAACATGAGGTTTTTCTTCTTCATGGTGTTACAGGAAGTGGTAAAACAGAAGTCTTTTTACAGCTTGCGAAACAAACTATACAACAAGGGAAACAAGTGTTATTGTTAGTTCCTGAAATTTCTTTAACACCACAAATAGTGAAGAGGGTGAAAGAGCGATTTGGGACAGCTGTTGCTATTTATCATTCGGCTTTAAATGATCAAGAAAAATATGAACAATATCAGTTAGTGAAACATCGAGAAGTTTCTATTGTGGTAGGTACTAGAAGTGCTATCTTTATGCCTTTTGATCAATTAGGACTTATTATTTTAGATGAAGAACATGATCAAAGTTATAAACAAGATGCTTCTCCACGTTATCACTGTCGTGATATAGCGATTTTCCGTGGACAGTATCATCAGTGTAAAGTTGTTTTAGCAAGTGCGACACCATCATTAGAATCTTATGCAAGGGCATATAAAGGTGTATATCAATTGGTTTCTATGGAACATCGTATTAATGGTCATTTTCCAGATGTTCATCTTGTGGAAATGAAAAAAGCAATGAAAAATGGTGAACATTACTTATTATCGAATACGTTATTATCTGCCATATATGAACGTTTACAACGTCATGAACAAATCATATTATTATTAAATCGTAGAGGATATACACCTGTTTTACGCTGTATGGAGTGTGGCTATGTAACGATGTGTCCACAATGTGATATTGCGATGTCTTATCATAAAACAGATAATGTATTGAAATGTCATACATGTGGAGAAAGTAAACAGCAGCCTATTCATTGTCCATCTTGTAGCAAGCAAAGATGGACGCATTTAGGATTAGGAACACAGAAATTAGAAGAGTTTGTAAAAGTGAAATTTCCAACCGCCCGTGTGTTGCGAATGGATGCGGATACGACAACTAAAAAGAATGCTCATCAACAAATACTCCATCGTTTTCAACAACATGAAGCAGATATTTTACTAGGAACACAGATGATAGCAAAAGGTTTAGATTTTGAAAAAGTTACGTTAGTAGGTATTGTCAATGGGGATGCCCTTTTAAACCGTAGCGATTATCGTTGTGCTGAATTAACCTATGATTTATTAGAGCAAGCATGTGGTAGAAGTGGAAGAGGAAAATATAAGGGAGAAGTCATTATTCAGGCATACGATATAACACATTATGCGATAACATGTGCAGCTCGACATGATTATTTATCTTTCTTTCAACAAGAGATGCAATATCGTCACCTAGCTTCTTATCCTCCCTATGCCTATTTAGCAAGTATGGTATTTATCCATAAGGAAGATAGGATTGCTATGGAAGATGCTTTTCAAGTGAAAGAGCAGTTACCTGCTTGTGATGATTATAGGATACTAGGACCAAGTGCTTTACTAAAGATTAAAAATGAGTATCGTTATCGTATATTACTAAAAGGAAAGAATCAAAGTCAGTTAAATGAAGTTGTAAGAAATGTATATAAAGTTCATTGGAAAGATAAAAGGAAGTCACGAATAGAAGTTGATTTACAACCTATTATATTAGAATAATATGTGTATAGTAGAGGGAAAGGATATATCATATGGTAATAACAAGTTTAACAAATGCAAAAGTGAAACAATGGTTGAAATATAAAGATAAGAAGTATAGAGAACAAGATGAATGTTTTTTAATTGAAGGTGAGCATTTAGTTCAAGAAGCACATGCGGCTGGACTACTATTGTATACGATACAACGTATAGGAGAAACGTTATTGTTTCCTGATTATCCAACATATGAAGTAACAGAAGAAATATTAAAAAAAATAGGAAGCTGTAAGTCTGGCGCAACCATCATGGCACTATGTAAATATAAACCATGTCCTGATAATCTTGATAAAAAAGTAATTATTTTAGATGATGTGCAGGATCCAGGTAATGTAGGAACAATTATACGTACAGGATTATCATTTGGATATGGAACAGTTGTTTTATCTAATCATTGCGTAGATATATATAACGAAAAACTCATACGTTCTACACAAGGAGCTATCTTTCATATGAACATCGTAAGAACAGATATAGTGCCTCTATTAGCGACCTTAAAAAAGGAACAATATCATATATATGCGACAAGTTTACAAAAGGCAAAACCATTATCTGTGATAGAGCCAAAAGAAAAGCATACGATTATTTTTGGAAATGAAGGAAATGGTATATGTAAAGAAGTTTTAGCTTTAAGTGATGAATGTATCAAAATTGAAATGAAAACATTTGATTCATTAAATGTTGCAGTTGCGGCAGGTATTTGTATGTATCATTTACAAATGAATAAGTAAAATATACAAGGGGTTTAGTGTTATAAGATAGATTTAGTATGTATAGACAAACTTATTTATTCTGTATTTTTGAATCATATTAGGGTGAGAATCTCATTGAATAATTGATAGAAATACGATATAATATAAGATGTAAAACGTTGACAGGACATAGTAATAAAGGAATAGATAGTAGGGAAAGAGAGCCATAGACTGAAAGCGATCTGTATCATGAACTTTATGAATTCACCCTGGAGTGAGACCAATCATCTCCCGTAACACACGGTTATCGTGCAAATCAAATAAGTGCGTCGCAAGATGAAACAGGATGGTACCGCGTAAATAGATTACGTTCCTGTATCTTGTGGCTTTTTTTATGAATAGAAAGGTAAAGGTATTTATGGAAACGTTAGCGAGTATTAAAGAAGAAGGGTTAACCAAAATTCAAGCTTGTAGTGATTTGGCAGACCTTCAGCAAATAAGAGTTTTATATTTAGGTAAAAAAGGGATTGTACAAGATTTTATGAAACAGATGAAGGATCTTCCTAAAGAGGATAGACCTGCTTTTGGACAACAGGTGAATGAAATCAAAGGTATCTTGGAGGAAGCCATTGAGTGTCAAAAAAATACTTTAGAAGTACAAAAGATGGAAGAAAAGATGCAACAAGAGAAAATTGATATTACACTACCAGGATTTCGTCCACAACTTGGTAATTTACATCCATTAACACTTGTTCAACAAGAGTTGGAAGACTTATTTATTGGATTAGGATATACAGTAGCAGAGGGTCCTGAAGTAGAACTTGATTTATATAACTTTGAGCGTGCGAATATTCCACAAGGACATCCAGCTCGTGATATGCAAGATACATTTTATATTGATTGTGAACAACTTTTAAGAACGCATACAACAGCTATTCAGACACGTCAGTTAGAAAAGCATGCACCTTCTTTACCAGTTATGGTGATTTGTCCAGGTAAGGTATATCGAAGAGATGATGATGATGCAACACATTCTCATCAGTTTACACAAATGGAAGGTTTAGTTATTGGAGAAAGAGTATCGATGTCTGATTTAAAAGGTACACTAGAGTTTATGGCGAAGAAAATGTTCGGAGATAAGCGTGTGATTCGTTTTCGACCAAGCTATTTTCAATTTACAGAACCAAGTGTTGAGGTTGATGTAAGTTGTCATATATGTAATGGTAAAGGATGTAGTGTATGTAAAGAAACAGGATGGATTGAAGTATTAGGAGCAGGAATGGTTCATCCTCATGTATTGGAAATGGCAGGCTATGATAGTCGTAAAGTATCTGGTTTTGCATTTGGTGTTGGTGTTGAGCGTGTGGCTATGTTGAAATATGGTATCGATGATATACGACACTTTTATACGAATGATATACGTTTTTTAAAAACGTTTACACGTTTTGAATAGGAGGTAAAAACATGATAATTACAAAAAATTGGTTACATCAATATTTAGATCTATCCGATATAAGTGCAGAAGAACTTGCTCAACGTATTACATCTGCTGGATTAGAAGTAGAAAGTATTGAAAGGATGAGTAATGCTACTAATCTTATTATAGGGGAAGTTGTATCTTGTGAAGCTCATCCAGACTCTGATCACTTACATATTTGTCAAGTTAATATTGGGGATACAGTAGAACAAATTGTTTGTGGTGCTCCTAATGTTGCTGCAGGACAAAAGGTTATTGTCGCAAGAATAGGTGCGCAACTACCTGGTGGTGAAATTAAAGCAGGTATGATACGTGGACAACAAAGTAATGGTATGCTTTGTTCACTCTTAGAGCTTGGAGTAGATCCAAAACGTTTACGAGAAGAACAAATGGAAGGAATTGAAATATTAGAGAATGAGGCACCTGTTGGGCATGAAGATCCATTAGCATATTTAGGGCTGAATGATTTTGTATTTGATATTGCGTTAACTCCTAATCGAAGAGATTGTATGGCAGCATGGTCTATGGCATTAGAAACAGCGGCTATTTTAGAAAAAGAAATACATCTACCGCAATTACATTTGGACCGTCCAATGGAACCTACAACATTTAAAGTAAAGAGTGAAACGACGAAATGTCCTTTTTACTTAGGAAAAGTTATTCAATCAGTAACAGTAAAACCTTCACCGAAGTGGATGAAGGATATATTGATGTCTGTAGGTATTAAGTCTATTAATAATCTTGTGGATATTAGTAACTATGTTATGTTAGAGACAGGTCAACCACTTCATTTTTATGATTTAGATGCACTTCCATCAAAAGAGATTACCATTAAAGATCAACAATCTTATACATATACAGCTCTTGATGGAAATGATTATCAAATAGAACCAGAAGATATTGTATTAACAAGTGAAGGAAAGCCAATTGGTATTGCTGGAATTATGGGGGGAAATAATAGTAAAATAAGTGAACATACCAAAAGTATTTTTATAGAAGCAGCTACTTTTGATCCTGTTTGTATACGTAATACAAGTAGAAGATTGAATATTTCATCAGATGCTAGTATTCGCTTTCAAAAGGGAATTGAGCCATTAGCACCATTTAAAGCAATCGCAAGAGCATTACAACTATTAACGATGTATGCAGAGGCGACAGGGTTGGAAGAAACAGTACAATGTGGTTCTAATCATTATGTACCAGTAGAAATTGATATTAGCTTAGAGCGTATTAATCGTTTATTAGGTACTAATTTTGAAGATTATGAAGTATTTGGTATATTAAATCGTTTAAAATTCTCTCCAAGAAGAAATCGTAATCTTATCCGTGTATCGATTCCAAGTTATCGTGGTGATTTGTGTTTAGAAGAAGATATTGCAGAAGAGATTATTCGTTTTATTGGATATGATCGCTTACCTAGTACGTTACCAACATTACCTGCTACGGTAGGAGCTCTTGATAAGAGACAGTCATTAAGAAGAAAACTTCGTAATACATTAACAAATCTAGGCTACTATGAAGCACAAACATATACATTAATATCAGAAAGATTGAAAGAAGATGCGTTGCTACCTTTTCATAAAACAGTGCAAGTAGCTTCTTGTATGAGTGAAGAACACAAATTTATTCGTGAATCTATTTTACCAAGTTTATTAGATTGTATGTCTTATAATAAAGCGCGTTCTATTAAGGATATTGCATTATTTGAAATAAGTAATGTTTATGCACAAGATATAGTAGAAGAAAGACTAGCTATTGCATGTAGTGGATATATCCAACAGAGTAAATGGCAAAAATATCAAGTGGAAGCCGATTTTTATACGATGAAAGGTTTAATAGAATCTTTATTATCAGTGATAGGGTTTGAAGGTACAAGAGTTTGTATAAAGGAAAATGATCAAGATACAGAACATTTACATCCATATCAAAGTGCAACTGTATATATTGGAAAAGAATTGTTAGGTATCTTTGGAAAATTACATCCACAATTAGCGAAGAAGTATCAACTTTCAGATGATACGATAGTAGCCGAATTAAAATTAGATGTATTATTGAGTAATAAACCTTCTAGAGTAACTTTTAAACCGATATCAAAATACCCTTCTGTTAGTCGTGACTTAGCATTTATTGTTAGTGAAGATATTAATGTACAAGACATTGTGCAAAGTATTCAAAAACAAGGGAAATTACAAAAGGAACAAGTTATTCAGGATATTGAAGTATTTGATGTTTATACTGGGGAACATGTTGAAGAAGGAAAGAAATCCATTGCATTATCCATACAATTTCAATCCAATACACGTACTCTAAAAGATAGTGAGATTCAAGAACTTTATGATCGTATTATGGATGCTTTAAAAAATGATGTAAATGCTGTTTTAAGAGGCTAAGATAAGAAAAAAATAAATGAGCTGTAATGTACATTGGTACGCTGCAGCTTTTTTGTATAAAAAAATACATCCAATAGCATAGGCTATTGGATGTATAAGTGTGATTATGGCGTTACTTCCTCACTAGCATGTTGTAAGCGATAAATATTGACTTGTGGTGGAGAGAATAAGCGCATATCTAAGTTGGTAGTACCTAATCCATTTGATACTACAAGTCTTGTTGTATTGTTAATGTAATAAGTACCATGATTATAGGATTTTGCACCTTCTATTGTATCGAGTGGACCTAAAATAGGAAGGGATATCTGACTAGCATGAGAATGTCCTGCAAAGATTAAATCAAGCGATGCTAGAGGTATTCCAGGTTCATTTACAATATCAGGGCAATGTGTAATCGCAATATTAAATTCTTCATTACTTACGCCTTGAAAAGCCGTATCATAATCTGGTTTTCCTTTCAGTAAAGAATCTATACCAATAAGTGTAATTGATTGATTTGTCTGGTTACGTAAACGTATGGAACGATTAGTAATGATTTCAAAGTCACTGTTTGTAAGAATACTTATCGATCGATCTTTGATTTCTGTATTTGTTAAATCACGCTCTCCAAGTACTGCAAATTTTCCTAGAGGAGCTTGTAATTTTTTTAAAAGTTCTGTTAGTTTATTTGTGGAATCTTCGCTTGGTGTTTGTGTTTGAGTATCATCAAATAAGTCTCCTCCAAAAAGAATAACATCTGGATGGGCTTGATTAATACTTTCTATCATGTTAGCTAAGCGATCATATGTCATAAAATGATTAAATTGAATATCGGTTATAAACGCTATTGTTACGTTATGTAAATCTTCTGGTATTTTTGTTGATGAAATCGTTTCATAGTTGATTTGTATCCGTTCTACTGCAACGTAGACAGAATAGAAAAATACACTTGCACAAAAGATCGCGATTATGATTAGCACACTACATACTCTTAATATTTTTTTTACCATCTACTCACCTCATATTCTTACCTATTTTATCATATCCTGTATAAGAAAGGAATTGATAAAATGAATTTATCATTAGTACAAGAATTTCAAAAACATGAAAAGCAGACACTTGTAAAAGTATATGCTAATAAAAGAATAGAAACAAAACAGTGTATTTGTATTCAGGGGGTACACCATACCTTATTAGTAGGTGAGAAATCTATTATTGATAAGGTATTAGAAGAAGAGGGAGCTTCTTGTATTTATCAAGAAGTATTATGTGTTAATTCTAGTATTCCATTAAAAGATACAAGTAGCTTAAATGCACGTATAGAACCTGGTGCTTATATTCGTGAAGGAGTAAGTATTAGTGAACAAGCAATTGTTTTAATGGGGGCAGTAATTAACTTAGGGGTATCTATTGGAGAAGGAACGATGATTGATATGAATGCTGTTATTGGATCAAAAGCTCAAATTGGTCGTCATGTGCATGTTGGTGCAGGAAGTGTGATAGCTGGTGTATTAGAGCCTGCAAGTAAAAAAGAAGTTATTATTCATGATCATGTTATGATAGGGGCTAATGCTGTTATTTTAGAAGGTGTTGAAATTGGAGAAGGTGCTGTTATAGGCGCAGGAAGTGTTGTCACCAAAGATGTGAAACCATATGAAGTGGTTGCAGGTGTACCAGCTAAAGTATTAAAATCACGAAATGATGTAATAGAAGAAAAAGTAGCTATTTGTGAAGAACTAAGAAATATATAAAAAATTGCAGTGTTTATTCTGCAATTTTCTTTTTGGCTACTCTAGGCTTTCGTACTGTTTTTTTCTCTTGTACATCTTTATTCTTTGAGTTTCTTGCTTGTATCAT
>CAZQFM010000019.1:0-15578 GCA_964592705.1 uncultured Erysipelotrichaceae bacterium | reverse complement strand
GAATGGAAAGGCACAGATGCATTAGCATATCCATTAGCGTCTATAGCAGAAAAAAGTATCCGATATTCTTATTCTAAACTTTGTAACTTATATTTTGTTTATGAGCTTGCAGATCAATTGAAGCAGAAGAGGAGCGATATTAAAGTGAATGCCTTTAATCCTGGTCTTATGAAAACAAATCTGATGCCTTTAAGTAAAAAGACGATATCATTTGTAAAAATGAGTATGCCAGAGCGCTATGGAGATTTAAAGAAATCATCGACAGCTTATGCACAACTTGTTACGGAGGATGGATTGGTGAAGGATACTGGTTTGTACTATGATCGAAGTATTCAAGCCAAGAAATCATCAGAGCTTTCTTACAATAAAGAAAATGCTAGGGAATTATGGCAAAAGAGTATAGAATATGTAGGATTAAAATAGCAGTTAAAAAAGAAATATATACTTGATAAGTAAATACACTGGAAATAGGAGGAAATTATATGAGTATCTTTTTAACAAGACCACAAGTGGCTAGTGAAGAAGAAAGAAATGCTAAGGCAGATATTTTAGAGTTAATCAACTTTGAACGTTTTTGTAGAGATAATGCGCAATGGGATGAGATGCGTAAATGTTTTTCAAAAGATTCTTTTGTGAATATCTCTTGGTATCAAGGAAGTGGTGATGGATTTGTAACAGCATCTGCAAAAAGTCCTACTTATGCACCACATAAGATTCATAATTCACTTACTTGGGTGAATGGTGATCGTGCTGTTACTATTATGATGGCTACTATTCAAAATAGAAGAGCTATCAAAGGTGTGGAGTGTGAATTATCAGCAGACTCTCAACTTTTGTTTAGTACACAGAAAATTGATGGTCAATGGTATATTGTTCGATTTGAATCTATTTATGAACAAGATAGATTGATTCCTGTATTACCTGATGCTACTCTTTCAATGGATAGCAAAGAACTAGCTAAATATAGAAAGAGCTATGCTTGTATGTCTTTCTGCATGGCTCAATCTGGAATCAGTGCGAATCAAGAGCTTGCAGGAATTGATAAACCTGAAACAGTTGAGACGATTTATGGCAACCTTAGCAAGTGGTTAGAAGAAGGAAAACGTTAATTAAGAGATATTTATTTTTAAATTGAAGACTAGTTGATGAAAAACTCTCAGTTATTGGATGAAAATCTGTGATTGGGAGTTTTTATGTTATTTTCATATATTTATAAAAGTATATTTTTGATATAATAGTGTCCGATATAAAAAGCTATTGCTTACCTAAAAGAGAGAAACATTTCTTGAATAGTTTTGTCCTAAAAACATTCCAGAGACGTTCGTTACTAGCTGTGCTGTATGATTTATAATGAAATGGTAATATGATTGAAGTTCCTTAATAACTAGCTATCTTTTCTATTGTTTCAAATGATATATAATGTATAATAGTAATAAAGATATTATAAAAATATAGAAGGGAAGAAACATATGAGTATCATGATACATTTATACTATACAGGAGTGAATGGAGCTGCTAGAAAATTTGTACAAGAAATGATTTCTACTGGAACAGTGGAAGCTATAAGGCAAGAAAAAGGGAATGAGCAATATGAATATTTTTTTTCATTAGAGGATCCTGAAACTGTTTTATTAGTTGATTGTTGGAGTAGCCAAGAAGCAATTGATTTACATCATGCTTCTACGATGATGGATACGATTATTAAGCTTAGAGAAAAATATGACTTACATATGCGTGTAGAGCGATATGTTTCTGATGATGGAGGAATACCACAATTCGATCAGAAGTTTATTCGTAAGTAAAAATAGGAAAAGGCTGAATAATTGCAAAAGTGTTTGATTATTCAGTTTTTTTCTATAGTAGATAAATAATAGATATCCATATGTTATTATTCTTTAGATATCATTATGTACTCCTAAAAAAAAGATAACAGGCATCACTATAAAAAGAATAAAGTTATGCACGATTAAAATCCATTATGGGATCGAATATTAGATAACAAGTTACAGATCATTTTCGATTGATATATCATTATTTTCATATATTCATAAAAGTAAATTTTTGTTATAATAATGTTTGATATAAAGATGAGGTGATGATATGGCATTTGAAATAACCATTGATCAGTTTGAAGGACCTTTGGATTTAATGCTCCATCTTATAAAAAATAATAAACTAGATTTATTTGATTTGGATATGAATACATTAACGGATCAGTATTTACAATATTTGAATACTATGGAAGCAATGCATTTAGAAGTTGCAAGTGAGTTTCTTAGTGAATTAGCTGGACTAATAGAATATAAAAGTAAACGTTTGTTACCAAGAGAAAAGGTTGTCATTGAAGAAGAGTATGAAGAAGATCAACGTGAAAAACTAGTGAAGCGATTATTAGAATATCAGCAATTTAAAGAAGTAAGTGAAGTATTTTCTACAAAGTATGAAGAACGTCAATTATTAATGACAAGACCTTTAAGTGAAGAAACATCAAAGTGGATGCATCAAGTTGTGGATGAAGAAGTAAAAGGTACTCCATATGATTTATTAAAAGCGATGAATAAAGTGCTTCGTAGAGCTGCTCTTATGCAACCATATGAAACAAAAATGACCGTAAAAGAATTATCACTTGATGAACGTGTGTTACAAATCAAAAGTAGGTTAAAGGGATGGACGGGTAAAATGCGTTTTGAAGAATTATGTAGTGATTGTACTGACTTACATATGGTTATTGTTACTTTTTTATCTATTTTAGATTTAATAAAACATAAAGAATTAACATTTATAGTTGATGAAGATGAAACGATTTGGATTATTCGAGGAGAAGAAATATATGCATAATATACATGCTATTTTGGAAGGATTATTATTTTTAAGTGGTGATGAAGGAGTTAGTCTTTCACAATTATCATCTGTAGTAGAGCTTGAAGAGTGTGAAGTAAAAAAAGCTTTAGATGAACTTATGGATCGATATTTATGTGATGATCGTGGTATAGAACTAGTTCGCTTTGGAGGTTTATATAAGTTTGTATCGAAAGAAAAGATACATCCATATGCAGAAAAACTGTTTACAAACACTAAAATGTCTTCTTTATCACAGGCAGCACTAGAAACCCTAGCAATCATTGCATATAAACAACCTATTACAAGAGCAGAAATAGAAGAAATTAGAGGGGTTGGTTGTGATATGATGATACGTAAATTATTAGCACGTTCCTTAATTAAAGAATGCGGTAGAAGTGATATACCAGGACGTCCTTTTTTATATGAAATCACACCAGAGTTTATGGATGCTTTTAAGCTAGAGAGTTTAAAAGAATTACCAGACTTACCAGATAGACAAACAGCTATTGGAGAAGAGTTATTTGATGAATAACTCTTTTTTATCATGAAGAAGATAGATATTGTGTAGTGGAATACCTATTCCTGTTCTTGTGATATACATATTATATTTTAGGGGTGAGAAAATGAAACCAGTGATTGATGTAAGTTATCATAATGGTGTATTAGATTGGGAACGCATTAAACCACAAATTGATGGGGCTATTTTACGTTGCGGATATGGTCAAAATATCCCATCACAAGATGATCCACAGTTTGAAAGAAATGCAAGAGAGTGTACAAGGTTAGGTATTCCATGGGGGGTATATTTATTTAGCTATGCACGTAATGTGGCAGAAGCACTAGGAGAGGCAGAGCATGTATTACGTCTTGTAAGAGATAAAAACATGCAGTTACCTATTTATTACGATATTGAGTATTCCGATTATCAAGGAGATTTAACCCCAGAGCAATTTACGAATATTGCTATTGCATTTTGTGAGCGTATTAAACAGGCAGGTGGATTTGTAGGTATTTATGCCAATACTTATTACTGGCAAACAAAGTTATATGATAAACGATTAGATGAATATACACGTTGGATTGCTCAATACTCAGGTGAAATTACGATTGATATTCCATATAAATTATGGCAATATTCTGAAAAAGGTCGTATTGAGGGATCTAGTGAGTATACCGATGTAAATCGTTATTATGGAGATTTCTTAACGATGTCAGGGAGAAAAAATTATTTCGCATATTGGGGATGCTGTTGCCAAGATGTAGGGAATTGCCCAGAAAGAAGATAATAAATAGGTGTTGTAAAAAGGCATTTTCATGGAAATGCCTTTTTTTAGAAGAGTTAGCATATACATAAAGAGAAAAAGAGAGAGAAAATTGACAAAATTGTATCACCAAAAACATATACTTGCATAGGTGATATAATGAAAAAAGTGTTAATTTTTTGTATATGTTTTTTATGTACGATGGTTTCTGTACATGCAGAAAGTTATTGTGTTTTAGCATCTGCTGATAATACTGTTGTAGAGGAAAAGAATATGCATGAACCACAAAGTGTGGCAAGTATATCAAAAATTATGACTGCAATTGTAGCATTAGAACAAGGTAAATTAGAAGACACATGGCAAGTGCAAAAGGAAATATTACAAGCCGTTGGTAGCAGTATATATTTAAAGGTAGGACAAGAGGTTAGTTTACAATCATTACTCTATGGTTTAATGTTAAGAAGTGGAAATGATGCAGCAATCGCTATTGCAACACGTATAAGTGGTAGTGAAGAAGCTTTTGTGAAGTTAATGAATGAGAAGGCAAGTGAAATTGGGATGTTAAATACAACCTTTCATAATGCAAGTGGATTAGATGAAGATGGTGTAGGAAATATATCTACTGCATATGATATGGCTATTCTTATGTCTTATGCGATGAAAAATGATATGTTTAGAGAAATTGCCGGTTCACAATATTATACGAGTGAGTGGAATATTCGTTGGCAAAATAAAAATAAATTATTATTTGATTTTCCTTTTACTACAGGAGGGAAAACAGGATATACAAAGATGGCAGGAAGAACGCTTGTAACCTCTGCACAAAATAATATAACGGAAAGTATTGTTGTAACATTGCGTCAAAGCGATGACTTTAACTTTCATAAAGAGAAGCATAAAGCTGTTTATGATGCTGTAAAAACAGTAGAAATTGTGAAAGCTGGTACGTATAGAGTGAATCAACAAGAGTTTGTGATTGAAGAGCCAATACGTATTACATTAAAGCAAGATGGTAGTGATACAGTAGATGTATACACGCATTTTAAAGGTGGGGAATTTATTATAGAAGTACAAAAAAATGACCAGACAGATCTTTATAGTTATCAAGCAAGTACAGCTTCGAACTCTGTGTTTAAGAAGGTGTTTTCATGAATGTTATTTGGTTATTAATGATTGCTGGATCTGTTGTGTATGGACTAAGCATTGGGAAAGTAGATGTATTAAATGATGTATTTCTTAATATCGGAAAAGAAACCTTTGATTTTGTATTACCGCTTGTTTGTATGACTTGTTTTTGGAATGGTATTTTGAATGTTGCAAAAGATGCTGGATTATTAAAAGCGTTAGAAAAGCTATTTCATCCTCTTTTAAAATATTTATTTCCTGATATTAAGGGTGATGAGGAAACCATGGGGTATATTGCTACTAATATTACAGTAAATATGTTTGGACTTGGTAGTGCAGCAACACCGATGGGATTAAAGGCTATGGAAGGTTTACAAAAACATAATAAAAAGAAAGATACTGCATCTCGCTCTATGATTACCTTTCTTGTACTTAATACAGCAGGTGTTACGTTATTTTCAACTACATTAATTGCCCTACGTGCATCTTTTCATTCACAAGATGTGACAGGTTTTATGCCTTTTGCAGTTCTTGCGACAGTATTTGCATCCATTGTAGGACTTACAATTGATAGGTGGTGGAATCATCGTGATTAATACACAATATATTTTACCTATACTCATTTTATTGATTGTATGCTTTGCTTTATGTAAACGAGTAAATGCTTATACAAGTTTTATAGAAGGTGTAAAAGAGGGAATGGGACTCTTTTATAGTATATATCCAGCTCTACTTGCCATGATGTGTGGAATTTCTTTATTACGTGAAAGTGGTTTAATGGATATGTTTTCCAATATGATATCAAGTGGAATATCTTTTTTACCATCCGATGTTATACCTATGATTATCTTTCGACCGATTTCAGGTAGTGCTTCTTTAGCTGTACTGATTGATATTTTTAAAACATGTGGTGTAGATAGTATCGAAGGAATCATGGCTAGTATTATTCAAGGGTCAACGGATACAACGTTATATGTTATTACACTTTACTTTTCAACTGTTGGTATTAAGAAAATTAAAAATTCGTTAGCTATTGGATTATTAGCTGATTTAGCAGGTATATCTATGGCTATTCTTTTAACACTTATCTTTTTTGGATAAAATGCGTGAATTTTTTCTACTTTTCATGTACAATAATAGCACGAGAGGATGTGCTGTATGGAGCGTTTACAAAAAGTTATTGCACAGGCTGGTGTAACATCAAGAAGAAAAGCAGAACAGCTGATTTTAGAAGGACGTGTAACAGTCAATGGTGTTATCGTACAAGAGCTTGGAGTAAAAGTAAAAAAGAAAGATTATATTGAGGTTGATGGGAAACATATTGTAAGAGAAAATAAGGTATATTATGTAATGAATAAACCTAAAAAGAGTATGTGTACATTGGATGATGAATTTCAACGAAAGACAGTGGTATCTCTTATACCATGTGAAGAGCGTATTTTTCCTGTTGGAAGATTAGATTATGATACGAGTGGAGTGCTTCTTTTAACAAATGATGGTGAATTTGCTAATCAAATGATTCATCCACGATATCATATTGCGAAAACATACAATTTAACGATTAATGGGATTTTGACATTAGATCAACAAAAACAAATTCAAAAAGGGATTGTTTTGGATGATGGAATAAAAACATTACCTGCTAAAATAAAAATAACAGAAAAAGATGTGATAAAGAAACAAATGAGTTTTGATTTGACAATTTACGAAGGTAGAAATCGTCAGATTAAGCGTATGATGGAAGCATTAGGGTTTGAAGTGCGAAGACTTCATCGTAAACAATTGGGCTTTTTACATTGTTCCGATATGAGACAAGGGGAATATCGAATTTTAAAGCCATTTGAAGTAAAACAGTTACGTATTTTGGCAGAAAAAGGGAAGTTAGAAAATGTGGAGTAATTCATGTTTTCTTTTTTTATGAAAAAGTTTATTATTTTCATCTGTGTATATTTATGGTAGAATGGAGCAGGTGATTTTATGCAACAATATTTTATTCCCAGCATTACCAAAGTTGGGGAAGATGTGTTTCTTAACAGTGAACAAGCACATCATATCTTGACTGTTTTACGTATGAAAGATCATGCTATTGTTCGCATTGTAGATGCGGCATCTACTATCTTTTTAGCGTCTATACAAAAGGTAAATAAAGAAGTAAAGGCAACTATATTAGAACAGGTAGAAGATAAGACTAAGCTTCCTATAAAAGTTACGCTTGTACAGGGATTAATAAAAGGAGAGAAGTGGGACTTTTTACTACAAAAAACAAGTGAGTTAGGTGTGCATACGATTGTACCCTTTTCATCAAAACGAAGTGTAGTCAAAACAAAAAAAGAATCAATAGATAAAAAGTTAATGAGATGGAATAAGATATCGTTGGAGGCTTGTGAACAATGTAAACGTTCTACACTAGTACAAATAGAAGAGCCTATTTCTTTTAGCGAAATTACAAACTATAAATCCCAACTCAATATCATTGCATATGAAGATGCAGATTGTGAAAGTGAATCTTTAGGGAAAATCATGAAACAAAATCCTAATATCACAAGTATTACTTTTGTTGTTGGATGTGAAGGGGGCTTTGATAAAGAAGAAGTTGCGTATTTAGAAAAACATGGATTTCAACGTGTATCACTTGGTACGCGTATCTTACGCGCAGAGACAGCTGCCATGTATGTGGTGAATGCTGCAAATTTTTATTATGATATGGATGATGAATGATGAAAAAAGTAGAACATATTTGTAATAGAACATATAAAACAAAGCTATTAAAGCACCCATATTATAAAGAGAAACTTGTGAAGATGCGAAAGTTATTGAAGGAATATAATATAAAAGTAAAGCCAAAGAATGATTTTGCTTATTATGGAGTAGAAATACTATATGAAAGTTTAAATAATAAGTTGCAATTGGAACATTCATTTTTTCAAACATATGCAGATATGCAAGATTATTGGGATGATTTAGATTATCAAGAAAGAAAGCATCAAGTATATGCAGATAGTAAAAAGGTAAGAAAGTATTTAAAATATTTTGAGCATAATGAACAACCGATTTATATGCCTATTTTTAATGAAGAAGTAAATAGGATGTATAAAGAAGAAATTTTATTATTAGATTTAAAGAAATATAGCTATCTTTTTAAAAGTTTTACGAAAGAAATACAATATCATTACTATGGCATATTACCTTATCAACATGGTTTTACAAGTACTGTCTTTTTATATGGGGATGAAACATGTTGTTGTCTTTATAATGCTGATGTCAATCGTTTGTATAAAATAAAAAATTATGAATGTGTTGCAGAACTCAGTCTTGATCCTGAAAAAAGTACACATATCAATCTAGGGAATATGATACTATTAGGGAAATATTATGTAGAAAATAAGCCTATACAGCTTATAGAGCATCTTCTTACATTGGATATTGTAAATGATAAGGTAAAAAGGAAATTAGAAAAATATGGGAAGCGTTCCTCTTATTTTAATAGGTAAGTTATTTGCTTTTCCTTTCTTTATGCTTTATATTGTATACGGAAGTTAAGGAGTGATAGAATGATTAAATTTGCTGTTACAACACTTGGATGTAAGGTAAATACATATGAATCAGAAGGATATATTCAAGCATTATTAGATAAGGGATATCAAGAAGTAGACTTTAAAGAGGATGCAGATGTCTATATTATTAATACGTGTACCGTTACGAATATGGCGGCAAGTAAAAGTCGACAAAAAATACATCAAGCAAGAAAGCGAAATGAGAAAGCATTATTAGTTGTTGTTGGTTGTTATGTACAAACACATAGTGACCAACTAAAGGAAAAAGAACAGATTGATATTTTAGTTGGAAGTGATGGGAAGCATGAATTAGCTAATCTAATTGAGAAGGCATTACAAAACCGTATGTTTCAAAGTACCGTTCAAGCATCACGTACAGGACGTGCTTTTGAAGCATTACCTATTTCAAGATTCCATCGCCAAACAAGAGCTTTTCTGAAAATACAAGATGGTTGTAATCAATTTTGTAGTTACTGTATTATCCCATATGCAAGAGGTTTAGAACGCTCTATGGGGATTGATGAAGTTATGCAAATTGCGAAAAATTTAGTAGCTAATGGACATTTAGAAATTGTATTATCAGGTATACACACAGGTCGATATGGACATGATAAAGGTACATCACTTTTAGAATTGATGAAAAGAATGGTTTGTGAAATTCCAGGATTACAAAGAATTCGAATATCATCTATCGAGCTAAATGAAGTGAGTGATGAGCTATTAACTTTTATGAAGGAAGAAGAGAAGATAGCGAAACACTTACATATTCCTATTCAATCTGCCAATGATGTAGTATTGAAAAATATGAAGCGTACATATACTTTAGAGAAATTGATGAATCGTATTGCCTATATCCATGATTTTATACCAAATATTAGTATCTCAAGTGATGTTATTGTAGGGTTTCCAATGGAAAGTGAAGAGCAGTTTTTAGATACTATGCATAACATTGAAAAAATGAAATTCAGCTTTTTACATGTATTTCCATATTCTAAAAGAGACAATACAGTTGCTGCAAGCATGCCAGGACATCTAGAAAATAAGGTCAAAAAAGAAAGAGCTTCTAAACTTGCGAGTTTATCAACTTCATTATATAATAACTATAAACAATCTTTTATTAACAAGTATGTAGATGTAATCTTTGAGAAAGAGGAGAATGGATATTTATTTGGACATAGTAGTGAATATCTTCCAGTATATGTGAAAGGACCTTCTTCTTATTTACGTACGATGAAACGTGTAAAAGTGAGTGCTATAATGGAAGAACATTTACTTGCTGTTTTAGAGGAGGAATAACGATGTTACTATCGCAAATCTTTGATCATGCACCAGATATTGAAATTACAGGTCTTTGTTTTGATTCACGTGAAGTGAAACCAAATGAGATGTATTTTTGTTTAGAAGGTCTCATGCATGATGGACATGATTTTGTTGACCATGCCATTGAGGCAGGTGCCGTCTGTATTGTGCATAAAAAAGATATCGAAGATATGATGGATGATATCGTCTATATTAAGGTGGAAGATGTCAATAAAACATTGAATATGATTGCTAGTAAGTTTTATCAATATCCTAGTCGTGATTTAACTATTTTTGGAATAACAGGTACGAATGGAAAAACAAGTGTCGCAAGTATTATTAAAGACGCTTTTTCAAGTTTTTCACCATGTGGATACATTGGTACTCTATCTATTAGCTATGGAAATATTACGTTACCTCCAACACTGACAACTCCAGATGCTGTTTGCCTACATAAAACAATGCGTGATATGTTGAATCATGGTATGCAGTCCCTTGCTTTAGAAGTGAGTTCTCATGGATTGGAATTAGGACGTGTACAATCGATTGATTTTGATATTGCCATCTTTACCAATCTTACTCATGATCATTTAGATTTTCATGGTACCGTAGAAAATTATTTTGAAGCAAAAAAGAAGTTATTTGTACATTTAAAAGATTCTGGTATTGCTGTTTTAAATAAAGATGACCCTTATTTTGAAAAGATAAAGGAAAGTACACGAGCAAAAGTAGTAACGTATGGGATACAAAATGATGCTGATTATCAAGCTGATGATATTCGTATTGGGACTACAGGCTCTAGTTTTCAATTACTTTATAATGGGGCATCATATGAAGTACATACCAATCTTGTAGCTCTTTATAATATTTATAATTTGTTAGCAGCTATGGCTGCTATGCATGAGGCAGGAATGCCATTAGAAGACATTATTCATTATGTTAGTGACTTATCGCAAATAGAAGGTAGAATGGAAAGAATTGATGAAGGGCAACCATTCAATGTTATTGTGGATTTTGCACATACACCTGATGGATTAGAAAAGGTATATGAGTATGCCAAACAAATTACAGAAGATGATCGAAGAATTATTGCTGTCTTTGGTTCTGCTGGAAAACGAGATACAAAGAAAAGAAAGTTATTTGGAGAAATATCATCAAAATATTGCGATAGCATTATATTAACAGAAGATGATCCTCGTGATGAGGATGCACGAGAAATTGCAAATGAAATTCGTACAGGAATTGTCGATACCAAAAGTATTTTTATTGAGAACCGATACGATGCTATTCGTCAGGCAATTGAATCTGCTAATATAGGAGATACTGTTTTAATTTTAGGAAAAGGAGATGAAGTCTTTATGTATCGTGAATTTGGTAAAGAAGATTGGATGGGAGATCATATTGCCGCAAAACATTGTATTCGAAAATATTATTTAGGTGTAGAAGAGATACAAGAGGAATAAAAATATAAAATTAGAAAACATATCAAATTTAGTTGCATTTTACATAAGTTTTATATATAATAATATTGCTTGCATCAGAAGGGAGGGTAAATAATGCCGAAAGTAGTACTTAAAGAAAATGAAGTTCTTGATGATGCTTTACGTAGATTCAAACGTCAAGTGTCAAGAAATGGAACCCTTGCTGAAGCTCGCAAAAGAGAGTTTTACGTAAAACCTGGCGTTCGTCGTAAATTAAAGTCAGAAGCTGCACGTAAAGCACGTCGTGGTAAATAAGAACAATTAATTTGAAAAAGATTTTTAATAATCTTCATTCATGTAACAAAAGTACATTCATTCTTGTATAAAGTTTGATGTACTTTTTTTTGTTTATCAAATGAGAAAGAATAGCTGTATATAAGAAATTCGATAACATATTTTGTTTATGTTTCGCGTAGTTTATATAGAGGTGATATAAGTGATATCAGTAGATGCTAATCAGGTTATGATCGAACATTATATAGAAATCCGAGATGTCACTTCTAGTGAAATAAAAATCCAGATGAAACAATATATAATTGCTGTTAGAGGTAAGAATCTGCATGTAGCTGCTATGAGTAAATATGAAATATTTATTAAAGGAATTTTGGAGGGTGTGATATTTGAGTATGAAAAAGAGACAGAACATCGGACTAGATAAATGGCAAATTATCATGGATATGAATGAATTTATTCATATATGTTCACAAAGAAATATTCTTATTTATGAAGTACATGAGAAGGATCATATCATAACTTTTTATACATCTGTATTTCAAAGATACGAAGTTAATCGCTCATTTGAAAATATAGAGTATGTAAAAACAACGGGTATGATTGGTTTTCTTTTGAGAAGTTTAAAGCAACCGGCAAGAGTTATTAGCATTATCGTTAGTGTAGGGATATGGTATGCATTAAGTAATACGATATTTGAAATAAATATTAAAGGGGATAAACAAGCAACTTCACAGTTAGTTGAAACAACATTACAGGAAATGAATTTAGTACCTCCTTTCTATAGTCAAGATGTTCAACAAGTCAAAGCTGAGTTAAAAAAGGCACTAGAAAATGATATTGCTTGGTTGGAGATGACGAAAGAGGGAAGTCGTTTTAAGATTCATTATACAACTAAAGAATTTGCGAACATTGAACCCTTATCTCGAGATGAATTAATTGCGCAAAAAGA
This sequence comes from uncultured Erysipelotrichaceae bacterium, assembly GCA_964592705.1. GTDB lineage: Bacteria > Bacillota_I > Bacilli_A > Erysipelotrichales > Erysipelotrichaceae > CAMWMY01. Next base: position 2,833 of record CAZQFM010000019.1, on the reverse strand, counting down.
TGGTGTCATTGCACAATTTGATTTACAACATGGAAATAAGAACTATCAATTGAATGATTATGTAAAAGCAGGAGATGTCCTTGTTAGAAATATTCTTACAGATAGTATGAATGTAGATGAAGAAATTTATGTGAAAGGGAAAGTATATGCTTATACATGGGAAGAAGTAACAGTAGAGATGGATGCCAATGATTTACCGGAAGCCTTTCAGTTTTTTCAACTACTCTTTGATGCGCGTAGAAAAGTAAGCGAAGAATTAAAAAGCGATGAAAAAATTTATAAAGAAAATATTTTGCAATTCTCTAATAATATGGGTAAAATAAGTATGAAAGTCCATTATACTTTATTTGAAGATATAACAACCCCATAGTAAAGGAGTTTTACATGATGAATAAATTTAGTATTTCTTTGCAGGATTATACAATGGAGGATATTGTAAAATTATGTGGTGCAAATGATAATCATATGGATATCTTACGCGATATGTTTTCTATTGATATTATTGTAAGAGATAATCAGCTCTTTCTTTTAACAGAAGATGAACACATACAAAAGCAAGTATCCTCTGTTGTACATGCTTTACTTGATATGATTACAGAGAATATGGAAGTTACACAACGTGATGTTATATATGTTTGTAAATTAGGGAAGTTACATAAGTTAGATCAATTAGCAACGACTTATCAACAGCCTATTGGAAAAACAGTACAGGGAAAACAAATATACCCTAAAACGATTGGGCAGAGATATTTATGTAAATGTATGCATAATAGTGAAATTGTTTTTGCGACTGGTGTAGCAGGTACAGGAAAAACCTATCTAGCTGTTGTATATGCTGTTTCTTTATTGAAAAAAGGGGAAATTAATAAAATTATTTTAACTCGTCCTGCTGTTGAAGCAGGAGAGAGCCTAGGTTTTTTACCAGGAGATTTAAAAGAAAAAGTAGATCCTTATTTACGACCGTTATATGATGCTTTGCATGATACACTTGGGGCAGAAACAGTAGAAAAATTAATGGAAAAAGAAGTTATTGAAATAGCTCCTCTTGCTTATATGAGAGGTAGGACATTGAATCAAGCATTTATTATTTTAGATGAGGCACAAAATACAACAAAAGCACAAATGAAAATGTTTTTGACAAGGATGGGGTTTCATTCTCGTATTGTGATAACCGGTGATATTACTCAAATTGATTTAATACATCAGAAAGATTCTGGGTTATTAGATGCAAAACAATTATTAGAAGGGATTGAAGGGATATCGTTTGTCGAACTTACTTCGTTAGATGTTGTAAGAAATCCACTGGTACAAAAAATTATTGAACGATATGAACTTGAGGAGAAGAAGCATGGCAAAAGTATTACTAGTTGAAGATGAAGTTAATATCCGTAAAATTATAGCTTATGAGTTAAAAAATGCAAATCATGAGGTTGTTGAGTGTGGAGATGGTAAACAAGCCTTACAGGAAGCACTGCAACAAGAATTTGATGTTATGATTATCGACTGGATGTTACCTTATATGAGTGGCGTAGAAATTGTTAAAGCATTACGTGATCAACATGTTGATAGTATTATCATTATGTTAACAGCTCGAGATGATGAGGAAGATGTATTATATGCCTTTGAACAAGGTGTTGATGACTATATGAGTAAGCCTTTCTCTTCCCGAGAACTATTGGCTCGTATACATGCGCATTTAAGAAGACATAAGAAAGTAGATACTACGGTAGTTACATTAGGAAATTTACGTATAGATATGAATCGAAGAGAAGCAAGTATTTTGAATCAAGTTATGAATATAACCAAAAAAGAATTTGATTTACTAGGATACTTTATAAAGAATCAAGATATTGTTTTATCTCGAGATAATATTTTAAATGAAGTTTGGGGATTTGATTATGATGGAGATACGCGAATTGTGGATGTTCATGTATTTAAGTTACGGTCAAAATTAGAAGGAAGTAATCTACATATTAAATCATCTAGAGGGGTTGGCTATATTTTGGAGCAAATAAAGAATGCATAAGATATATATTAGTTTGTTATTTTTGGTGATAATGATTTTTATACAATTTCTATTTTCATTAAATGCTTATCTTTTAATTATTATCATTGTTGTAAGTTTTACTTATATTTGGCATGTTTATGATCAACAACATAGGATTCAAAATAAAATTGAAAATAAGGAACTTTTAAGTAAAATCAATACGAAGAGTAAAGATGCTAGTCTTAAGAATAAACAATTAATGACCATTGTATCTAGTATTCCATTTCCTATGCTTTTAATGGATGAAAAAGGAACGATTGTTATGCATAATAGTTTTCTAGATGAATTTGCACAACATGAAATTTGTAGTGATGCAACCTATTTACATAATGGTCTACCAAATGAGATTCAACAATTTTTAAAAGATGCATTTATCTTAGAGAAGCAACTGGAACAAAGAATATGTATAAAACAATGTGAATACCAAGCGATTGGTATTCCTGTCATATCCAAAACAAAGTTTATTGGATGTTTTATTATGTTTCAAGATTTAACGAAAGCATTAGAAGGGGAGAAGATGCAAAAACGTTTTATTGCGGATGTATCCCATGAATTAAAAACACCGATTGCTGTTATAAAAGGGATGTTAGAAATATTGAATCGTGAAGGCTTTGATGATGTTGATACACAAAAAGAGTTTCTTAAGCAAATGGAACAGGAGACACATCGCTTGGATCACATGGTAAAAGATATGTTAGAATTATCACGTTTATCCGTACCTAATCCTATCTTAAATCAATCAATGGTAGATATTACACTTATCTTTGAAGATTGTATGCGATCATT
>CAZQFM010000018.1:13466-15592 GCA_964592705.1 uncultured Erysipelotrichaceae bacterium | reverse complement strand
CTTTGCAATAAATTTGGGAATTTATCTGATCAAGAGATATGTCATATTTGTAAGGATAGTATACGTGATAATAGTATTATTTGTGTTGTACAAAGTGCTAAAGATGTTATTGCTATGGAAAAGACAAGAGAATACAATGGTGTATATCATGTGTTGAATGGCGTTATATCTACATCAAAAGGTATTCTTCCTGATGATATTAATATTAATTCTTTAATATCTAGAATTGATGAACAAACAAAAGAAGTAATACTAGCTACTAATCCTACAGTTGAAGGAGAAACAACTGCTTTATATATATCAAAACTTTTAGAAAAATATGAAATAACGATAACAAGAATAGCCCATGGATTACCTATGGGAGGACATCTAGATTATGCCGATGAACTAACACTTATAAAAGCATTAGAAGGTCGTCAAAAAATGTAGTGTATCAATAATATTAAACTATAACTAAAAAATAGTAGGATATTCATTTAATAGATAAAAAAGAAAAAGATTGAGATTGCCTTTTCATACAGCAAACTCAATCTTTTTTTATTTTAATAAATATATTAATTCTTACTTCTGATAGCACGTTCAATCTTTGATAATCCATTTTTCTTATATTCTATATTTATCTTTGCTAAAATATCATTAAAAGCTTTTATACCATCATGATCTTTCTTATATTCATATTCGATCTCATAATCAGTAATACCATTATATTCATTAATATCAAAACATAATTCGGCGTATTCTGTCTCTATTACGCCACGATACGTTGTTAAGTTAGCAATCTCTTCAAATGGACCTGAAATATTGTGAGATTTTAGAAGAAATGTAATTTCATCTATATAGAGAGCAGAAACACTATTTTCACTTACTGTGCATTCATATTCTTCTAATCCATTTGATGTTGCCTTTTTAAAAGTAAATATATGTGTATTTTTTGTACGAATACGCATTGCGCCATGATTTTTTAAAATTTGATGATCTTGTGTATCATAATAAATATTTACTTGTTTTTTAAAAGAAATAGCAGGGTAGAAACTTAGAAGTTCATAAAATTTTTCCTTATCTACTAATACTTTAAATTCTTTTTCTATGTTTTTATTCATATACATCACCTTATTTTTTATGATACAATATAACTAGTTAAAAAGGAAGTGATTCTATGGAAAACTTTGTAATTGTTGCTAAGAAAAATGAAAAGTCCGATGTAATTAAACAAGAGGTGAAAGAAGAACTTCTAAAAAATGGGTGGAAATATAATAAGAAATCTCCTGAACTAGTTATATGCGTAGGAGGAGATGGAACATTATTGTATGCAGTACATAAATATCTACATCTTATTGAGCAAATTAAGTTTGTCGCAATTCATACTGGAACACTTGGTTTTTTTACTGATTACACGGATAAAGAAGTATCATTATGTATTCATGATATTCTACATAAAGAACCATCTATAGTATCTTCTCCTTTACTCAAGATAGAAGTAACCGGTGATATACAGAAGGTTGAATATGCACTTAATGAAATGAGAATTGAAAATATAAAAAAAACACAAGTGTTAGATGTTATGATTGATAATGAATATTTTGAAACTTGTAGAGGTTCAGGTATTTGTCTAAGTACACAGGCTGGATCTACAGCATATAATAGAAGCTTAAGAGGTGCTGTAATCGATAGTGGTTTATCTCTTATGCAGCTAGCAGAAATAACAGGAATTCAACATAGTAAGCACCGATCATTAGGGAATCCTTATATTTTAAATAATAATCGAAAAATTACTTTTCTTTCGTCTAATTTTCATTCGGCATTCTTATGTTATGATCATTTGACAATTAGTTTAAAAGGTGCAGATAAAGTTCAGTGTGAAATATCGGATAAATGTGTACAATTTGCTAGATATCGTCAATATAGTTATGTAAGTCGTTTAAAAAACTTATATTAAAAAGGGTGAATAAATTCACCTTTTTAATATACAAAATCAGATAACTTACGTGCTCTTGCACTCGCATTCATAATGATTCCAAATGCAATTAAATAAGAGAGTAATGATGATCCTCCATAAGATATCATAGGAAGTGTTATACCAGTTATAGGAAGTAGACCAACAATCATTCCAATATTTTTAACTTGTT
>CAZQFM010000018.1:0-13456 GCA_964592705.1 uncultured Erysipelotrichaceae bacterium | reverse complement strand
AATATTTTTCAAATTGATTTTTTGAAAGAGTCTCAATATGACATAATTTTAAATCTAGAATTAGGCATAGAAGTAATATAAATAGAGTTCCCAAAAAACCAAAACTTTGACCAAAAACAGCAAAGATAAAATCTGTCTGTGCTTCTGGTATTCTTATCATATCCACTTGTAGTCCATGTCCAGTTAGACCAGCAGAACCTAATGCTAATAAAGCTGTGTATAATTGGTTTCCAGTATTGCGTATATCTGCTTCAGGATTGAGCCAACCAGTTATACGATTTAATTTATATGCACCGCTTGATCCAAATAAAGAACTTAAAAAATCAAAATGGAAAAAATATAAGAAAAAGAAAATGATTAAGATAAGAACTAGACTACCACCTACTATTATTAGCCACTCTTTACGTATACCTGCACATAATAACATGATTCCAAGGGATACAATGGTAATGATGACAATACCGGTATCGGGTTGAAGTAATGTTAATAATAAAGGAGGAAGTGCCCATTTCCCAACTTTAATAAATAATTCGATATCACTATGAAAAGAATCAAATACTTTATTTGAATTATGTGTATCAATGGTTTTAGCAGTAATAATAATAAGAACAATCTTCATAAATTCACTTGGTTGAAAAGATCCAATTCCAGGAAAATTAAACCATGAGGTTGCCCCATTTACTCTTGATACAAGAGGTAAATTCGTACTTAATCCAAAGAGACGATTCACAATTTCTTTATTTATAAATAAATATAATAAACAACCTAATAAAATCCAATATGCTATTTTGGCGAAATCATATATAGAATCATTTCCTATATACATGATAAAGGCAAGAGCTATCATACCAATTACATACCACATCAACTGTTTTTGTATTAATTCAGGGCCATTCTTTAAAGTTATTAAGTGAAAAGCTGAATAAATTGCTATAAAACTTGTCACTGCCATAACTAGGATAATAGATAATAAAAAAACATCGAATTTTTTTGGATTTTTTACTTTAAACATTTGTAGTTTCACTATATCACTCCAAATCTTTTATTTAATAAATGACACTGCCATTATTATAGCATGCTTTTCTTATCCTAAGATAGGATAATTGATAAAAATAGGGTAGTAAAAGAATTCCCTTTTATAAACTATAAATATATGGGTATGTATTTTATAAATACGGAATATATGGTATGATGTTATGCGAGGTGATTGTATGTCCAGATGGCATTCTTTATTAGAATACTTACAATTTCCATTGAAGGTTTTATTTTTTTCTACAGTCCTTCTTGGATTAGGTAATTCTATAATAAATCCAAATATTGAACATTTATGGAAAATAGATAATGAAATCATCCTTTTAGTGAGTGAGATGTTACGTTATACTGGAGGTTTTCTAATAAACCTATTTCCACTGTTCGTATTTATAAAAGTTTTAACAAGAAAGTATGAGGATTCTGTACCAGTATTTATTGGTTTAGCAAGTTTTATCGTTATTATGGTAACTGTTATATTTTTACAAAATAACTCATACCCATCTTATTTTTATCACAATATATTAGGTATACAGATATCTTTTTCTGCTGAAAGTATTTTTAAAGAACAAATAAGAAACCCTTATCAAATGGGAATAGTTGTAATGGTAATTTCTTACTTTATTACCATGAGGACTTACAAAAAATCTAGACATTACTCTATGCATGGTATTCTTTCATTTATTGATCATGATTCTCATGCCATGATTCTAACAATCATTATTAGCTTTTTTGCTGGGGTTGCCATTTCTTATTTATGGCCCTTTGTCATTCAATTGATTATGAGTATGTATAATACTATTGCGACAGATACAACTAATCCTTTACATCTATTCCTATATGGTATAAGTGAGCGTATATCTGCTATCTTTGGTATGGTCGATATCCCTAGAAATGCTTTCTGGCTAGGAGAGTATGGAGGAAAACTTGTAGATAGTTTTGGTGTTGTTTATGAAGGGGATGTAAGTATATGGACAGCCCAACAGTCACTTGGTATATCAGCAATTAGTGCAGGTAGATTTATTACTCCTTACTATATTATTAATATATTTATTGTACCATCTTTTTTGATTGCCTATTACTCTCTAGTAACTAGTAAAGTGGATAAAAGAAGATATCGATTATTCTTTATAATTGCACTTACACTTAGTATTGTATGTGGAAACCCCTTACCATTTGAAGTTTTTATATTAATTTTAGCTCCATTATTGTACTTTATTTATTTATTCATTGTTGGTATTTTATATGCTGTATTCCAAATACTTGGAATAAGTATGGGATACTCGTTAGAAGGTTCTTTAATAGTCGCAAATCCAGGAGCTTTATTAGATATATTGAAATACTTAAGAGATCCAAACTTTTTTGATACATTATTTTATATGGGGATCATAGGAGTTATATGCTTTATTATATTTTTAGTTATATCAAGAGTTTACTTTAAGAAGTTTGCGATTGGATTATTTTCTTTTCGTGATAAAAAACGTGTAACAAAGAAAATTGTTATGGCATTAGGTGGTCTTGAAAATATTAAAGAAGTCCATTCTACACCTGATAAAATTACAGTAAATTTAATGAAAAGAGAGCTCATTGATTTTGATGTTTTAAAAGAATATGGAGCATACTTAATTTTAGAATCTAGACATGGATATTTAATAAGACTAGGTAATATATCAATTATTGTAGCAGAAGAGATTAAAAAATTATTAATTAAAAAGGAACAAGAAGAATATAAGGAAGAGAAGAGAGCGTAAGGTAGCTCTTTTTTCATATACATTCATACCATAATACGACATTTTTTGATATAATAGGGAAAGATAGATGGGAGATGATAAAATGTCAAAAACAGATACTTATACACCGATGATACAACAATATTTAGAAGTAAAGAAACATCATTTAGATGCTATTGTTTTTTATCGTTTAGGGGATTTTTATGAAATGTTTTTTGAGGATGCAGAAATTGCATCACAAGAGCTAGATTTGGTATTAACAGGAAGAAATGCAGGAGTGGATGAAAAAATACCGATGTGTGGGATTCCTTTTCATGCATCCACAGGTTATATTCAAAGACTCATACAAAAAGGATATAAAGTAGCGATTGTTGAACAATTAGAAAATGCAGGTGATACAAAAGGTTTAGTAAAACGAGATGTTATTAAAATTGTAACACCAGGTACTAATATGGATGAAATAAGTGATGAAAAGAATAGTGTATATCTTGCCTCTGTTTATGACTTTCAATATGGATTAGCTATTGTTCTTTGTGAGATGACTACGGGTGAAGTAAGGGGACAAATCATACAAAAACATATAATGTCTATCCAAAAAGTATTGTTAGGAAATAATGTGCGAGAAGTTATAATTCCAGAAAAGTTTGATAAAAAGGTTAGTAAGATAATAGAAGAAATGGATGGCATTACTGTTTCACAATATAATCATTTAGACATGAACCCACAATATCAAAGTTTGTTGTCAAATATAGAAGATGATCGTATTATTAAAGCCTTTTCTTTGTTGACAAATTATCTTGATGCGACACAAAAAAGAAATATGTCACATTTAAAGCCATTAGAAATCATATATGAAGATGATTATGTACAAATGGATTTTTCTACAAAACAGAATCTAGAGCTTACACAGCCTTTACGTGTAAATAGTAAGTCTTTAACCTTATGGTCTTTTCTTGATAAATGTCAAAGTTCTATGGGATCTAGACTATTAAAAAAATGGATTGAATATCCATTAATGAATAAAGCATTAATTGAAGAACGATTTGATGCTATTGATTACTTAAATGAAAATTTTATAACGAAAGATGAGCTGCGCGAACATTTAGGGCATATTTATGATTTAGAAAGATTATGTGCAAGAATCGCTTATGGAAGTGCAAATCCAAGAGATATTTTACGTTTAATAAAAACATTACAACATGCACCTATTATTTTTAATTTATTTAAAGATTGTAAAAGTTATCAACAATTGAAACATGTAGATCCTTGTGGTGAGTTACTTGCAAAGATTGATGGGGCAATTATAGAAAATCCTCCATTAACGATACGTGAAGGAGAAATTTTTGTAGACGGATATAACCAAGAGTTAGATGAGTTGCGTAAAATTTCGAAAAATGGAAATAGATGGATTCTAGAACTAGAAGCACAAGAACGTAGACGTACAGGAATTAAATCATTGAAGATTGGATATAACCGTGTATTTGGTTATTACATAGAAGTTACAAAAACAAACATTTCTCAAATTAAAGAAGAGTTTGGATATATAAGAAAACAAACATTAGCGAATGCAGAGCGCTATATTACTAATGAATTAAAAGAGCAAGAAGAAGCTATTTTACATGCAAAAGAAAAAAGTATACGCTTAGAATCAGACTTGTTTATGAATTTATTAAGTCAATTAAAAGTATATTTACCTAAATTACATGATCTTTCTATTGCTTTATCTACGATTGATGTTCTATATTCACTATCAGAAATATCAAGTGAAAATGGTTATACAAGACCAATATTCCATAATGATAATATGATATTCTTAGAAGAGGCTAGACATCCTATTTTAGAAAAGGCTATGAAAGGAAAACCTTATGTATCTAACAATTTAGTAATGGAAGAAGAGAATCATGTAATGGTTATTACAGGTCCTAATATGGGTGGTAAATCTACATATATGAGACAAACAGCATTACTTGCTATTATGGCACAAATAGGATGTTTTGTACCAGCTAAAAAAGCGAAGCTACCTATTTTTGATAAAATATTTACTCGTATCGGTGCTAGTGATGATATTATGTCTGGTCAATCTACATTTATGGTTGAAATGATGGAAGCTAATAATGCTTTACAAAATGCAACGAAGAATTCATTAATCTTATTTGATGAAATTGGAAGAGGTACTTCTACATATGATGGTATGGCTTTAGCACAGGCAATGATAGAATATATTACAAATCATATTAAAGCTAAAACATTGTTTTCGACACATTACCATGAGTTGACTGATTTAGCAAATCAAAACACTACAATTAAAAATATACATGTAGAAGTTCATGAAGAAAATGAACATGTCACATTCTTATATCGTATGATGGATGGAAAAGCAGATAAATCATATGGTATTAATGTTGCTAGGCTTGCTAAGTTACCTTCTGTTGTTTTAGAGAGAGCCAAAATATTACTTTCTCAGTTAGAACAACAAGAACATTTACCATCCATCATTCCAGAACATACAATGGTAAAAGATGAAAACCCTGAATATATAAAAATGAAAGAGATGTTAGAACTTGTGGATATTAATGCGATGACTCCATTAGAAGCGTTGCAGTTTATATCTGATTTGAAAATGATAGTAAAAGAATAGGAGGTGGATTTCATGGGACGTATTAATCGCTTAGATGAACATTTAAGTAATATGAGTGCGGCAGGAGAAGTTGTTGAAAGACCAATGGGTATTGTAAAAGAACTTGTCGAAAATTGTATTGATGCAGAAGCTACAAGAATTGAAATTAATATTTCATGTGGTGGAATTGATTGTATACAAATTATTGATGATGGAATCGGTATGGATGCAGAAGATGCTACTATAGCTTTTGAAAGACATGCAACCAGTAAGCTGAAAGAAGTAAATGATCTTTGGAATATTCATACTATGGGGTTTCGCGGGGAAGCGTTGCCCTCTATTGCTTCTGTATCTCATGTCCGGATGCTTACCAACAATGGAGAGGATTCTACAGAAGTAGAAATACGTTATGGTAAATTAGAAAGTGCAAAGCCAAAAGGTGCACCAAAAGGAACTAATATAGAGGTTAGAAACTTATTTCAAAAAACACCAGCACGTTTTAAACATTTAAAATCACCACAGTATGAATTTTCTTTGATTTCTGATGTAGTGCAGAAATTCGCATTGTCTCATCCAGAAATTGCTTTTTACTTATCTCATGATGGAAAAGAAATTTTTAAAACAAAAGGTACGAATAATTTATTAGAAGTACTTATGCAAATATATGGAAGGAAAGCCGCAAAGACAGCTATTGAAATAGCTACTAGTGATTATGATTATCAAATTACTGGTTATGCTATGCAACCAAATGTTAATCGTGCGACTAAATATTATATGTTACTATATATTAACGATCGTATGATACGTAATTACCGTCTTCAAAAAGCTATAATAGATGCTTATATTTCCTATATGCCAAAAGATCGATATCCTATTATTGTCTTAAATATAAAGATGGATGCACAATTAGTAGATGTTAATGTACATCCATCGAAATGGGAAATACGTCTATCAAAAGAAAAACAACTCGAAAAATTAATTTATACATCATTAGATAATGCTTTAAGAAATGATTTACAAGTTAGCGAGATAAAAGGAAAAGAAGACAAAGAAGAAAAAGAAAAGGTAGATCTTCAACACTTTGAGTTTACTTATAATCATGATCATCCCACTGAAAAAATACATCAAGAAATAAATGAAAGTTTTACTAATACATCTTATATCACCCAGGAAATAATCGGGAAAAAGATAGAAGTTGAAACAAGAGATGATTCTATAACAGAAATACAACAAGAAAATAGTAAAGAAATACAAGATGTGAAGTATGAAAAGCTAGAAAATGATGAAGTTGTAGAAGAAAGAGTGGATAATGTTCAAGAGGTTAAGTCAAGTAGTATATCTACTATGATGAAAGAAGAAGTTATAGAACCACTATTTGCTATGCAATCAAATAGTGAAGAACTTTCTTATCCAAAAGAGGAAAAGGAAGAAAAGCCTGTAAATGCTTCTTTTCCAGAAATGCATGTTATAGGGCAGTTCCATAATTGTTATATATTAGCAGAGGGAGAAGAAGGTTTATATATCATTGATCAGCATGCAGCACAAGAAAAATATCATTTTGAGCAAATACGCAATATGATAATGAATGGTAAAAATGATGTACAACCATTATTAATACCAATTCATGTAGAGACAACTTTACAAGCAATAACCATGGTAGATGAATTAAATGATATGATGCGTTCATTAGGAATTGAATTTGAAGTGTTTGGTAATAATAGTTTTATATGTCGAGATCTTCCTACTTGGATGCAACATGTAGATGAGAAAAAGTTTTTAGAAGATATGATTGATTTTTGGCAGAAAGATAGAGAAATCAGTATTGAAAAGCTAAGGAAAAAAGCAATTGCTACTATGGCATGTCATAGTTCTATACGATTTTATCGAGGTCTTACATTAGATTAGATGATATAGGTGATTGAGGATTTAAGAAAGTGTGAACAGCCTTTCCATTGTCCACATGGAAGACCAACCTTTATTTGTTTAACAGATAAATATTTATTCAAAGAGTTTCAGAGAGGGTAATCATGAAGAAAGTGGTTGTAATTGTAGGGCCTACAGGAGTAGGAAAGTCTAAAACAGCAGTTGCATTGGCAAAATCACTACAAGGTGAAATTATTAGTGGTGATTCTATGCAAGTATATAAAGAAATGACCATTGGTACAGCGAAAATAATAGAGAATGAAATGCAAGGAGTAAAACATTATCTAGTAAATGATCGCTCTTATAAAGATGAATACAATGTGAAAATATTCCAACAACAGGCTCGTTCTCTCATAGATGAAATTCATCGTAATGATAAAATTCCTATTTTATGTGGAGGAACAGGATTGTATATAAAAGCAGTATTGTATGATTATGTATTTAATGATCAAGAAGAGGATACATCTTTTCTTTCCTTTCTTCAAGAAAGAAGTAATTCGGAACTCTATGCAATGTTACGTGTAGTAGATGAACGTTCATTAGATACTATACATAAGAATAATCGTCAGAGGATGATAAGGGCACTGATGATTGCCCATAGTGGAGAGAAAAAGAGTAGTATTGTTGCATCTCAGGAACATAAAGAAATTTATGACTCTTTTATCATAGGATTGACAATGGATAGAGAATCTCTTTATGAAACAATTAATTTGCGTGTAGATGAAATGATGAGAAATGGATTATTAGAAGAACTACATAGTATTGTAGAAGATGAATCTACATGGAGTTTACAAAGTATGCAAGGTATTGGTTATAAAGAATGGAAACCATATTTTAATAAAGAACAGACGGTAAATGAATGTGTAGAAGCTATCAAAAAGAATTCTAGAAATTTTGCGAAAAGACAATATACATGGTTTAGAAATCAAATGCAAGTACATTGGTATGATATAAAGAAAGAAAATTGGAAAGAAGAATTAGAAAGAGAATTATCTAGTTGGATGGAGCAATAGCAATTTTATAAAAATATTATATTTTATAAAATGAATAATATAAAAGTATAATATAAGATGTAATAAAAGGAAAGGAGAACAGTATATGGATCAATCATTAGAAAGAATGCGTCTTTTAATAGGAGAAGAAGGATTAGACGTACTTTCTAAAGCAACTGTTATGGTTGTTGGAGTAGGAGGTGTAGGTTCCTTTTGTGCAGAAGCACTTGCACGTTGTGGTGTGAAAAATATCATCCTTGTTGATGGTGATGTCGTTGCACAGAGTAATTTAAATAGGCAAATACATGCACAATATGATACGATCGGGAAAGCTAAAGTAGAGGTCATGGAACAAAGAATTCACACGTATCAAAAAGATTGTAAAGTCATAAAGAAAAAGATGTTCTATGATGCATCTTGTAATGAAGAATTATTTTCTCAACAAGTAGATTTTGTTGTAGATGCAATTGATACAATAAGTAGTAAAGCTGATTTAATTTGTTATTGTAAGAAACATAAAATACCATTTATATCTAGTATGGGGATGGCGAATCGATGGGATCCAACAAAGTTAGAGTGCATGGATTTAATGAAAACAACCTATGATCCACTTGCGAAAGTGTTACGTAATATCATACGTACACGGAAGGTTAGAGGAAAAATACCAGTAGTATGTTCAACTGAAAAGCCATTTATTCAACATCAGGTGATTAATGAAAATGGAAGAACAAGAAAAGAGAAGATGCCTCCAGCAAGTAATCCATTTGTCCCAAGTACTGCAGGATTTGTTTGTGCATCTACAGCTGTACGCTATATTTTAAAAAAGGCTAATATTTTAGTATAAAGTATTTATATCGCTATATAATAAGAATATCTTAAATAGTAGGAGGCCTTTTTATGATAAAAGAAATTGTAATTGCCGGTGGATGTTTTTGGGGTGTAGAAGAATATTATCGACGATTGAAAGGGATTGTATTTACTAAAGTAGGTTATGCACAAGGAATTACAGTTCACCCAACATATGAACAAGTATTAACAGGTAATACACAACATGTAGAGGCTTGCTTTATTGAATATGATGATACACAAATATCATTAGAAATGATTCTTGACCATTTCTTTCGTATTATTGATCCTTTCTCATTAAACCGTCAAGGCGGCGATTTTGGTACACAATATCGAACTGGAATATATTATGAAAATGAAGAAGATCAAGAAATAGTAAAGAAGTATATAGAGAATAAACAAAAAGATTATAAAGAGAAGATTGTGGTGGAAGCTGAAAAACTTCTTGTATTTTATGATGCTGAAGAATACCATCAACAATATCTTCAGAAACATCCACGTGGATATTGTCATATAGATTTTACGAAAATAAAAGAATCAGAGAAAAAATAAGAAACCTTTAGGTAAGAAGTATGAACTTTTTATTTAAAGGTTTTTATTTATATAAGAAAAGAGATAGTTATTCTATAGAATATTATAAATATAAAAGTAATAGCAATAAATATAGTATTTATGGAAACTTATTATATTTAATATTGTATCACTAATGTGGTATAATACTTCTTGAATGTGAGGTAATATGTATGAGAGATGGGTTATTTATTACTTTTGAGGGGAATGATGGAAGTGGGAAAACAACGATTTCTAAAATGGTTTTTGAAGAGTTAAAGAATCTTGGATATCCAGTAGTATATACTAGAGAACCAGGAGGCATTGAAATAGCGGAAAAAATACGAAGTTTAATTTTAGATCCAGAAAATATAAAGATGGATGCTAGAACGGAAGCATTATTATATGCGGCGAGTAGAAGGCAACATCTCGTAGAAAAAGTATTACCTGCACTTCAAGAAGGAAATATTATTTTATGTGACCGTTTTATAGATAGTTCTCTTGTATATCAAGGGTTAGGAAGAAATATTGGTATGGATGAAGTTTATCATATGAATGAGTTTGCGATAGAAGGACATCTACCAGATAAAACAATCTTTCTTTCCATTCCTGTAGAAGAAGGTCTTAAAAGAGTACAGACTAGAGGTGTAGGAGATCGTTTAGATAATGAATCTTTATCTTTTCATATTGCAGCAGCAAAAGGATATCAAATCATAATAAAAAAACATGCAGATAGAATTCTATGTGTCGATGCAAATAGACCAGTAGAAGATGTATTTAAGGATACCCTACATATTATTATGGAGATTATACAACAACATGATAAGAGATGAGTTACAGCAACAACAACCTGTTGTTTATCAAATATTAAAGAATGCGATAAAGAATCATAAGTTTGCCCATGCATATCTTTTTCATGGACCAGTAGGAACCCCTTTAAAAGAGGCAGCTTACTTTTTTGCCAAAAGTATTATGTGTAAAGAAGATGATCTTGCTTGTGAATATTGTAGTATTTGTCATCGTATCAGTAAAAATGAATATACTGATTTCATTTTTATTGATGGTAGTGAAACATCTATAAAGAAAGATCAAATTTTAAAACTACAACATGAATTTCATAAAACCTGTTTAGAAGATGGAGGGAAAAAGGTTTATATTATACAAAAAATAGAAAATGCAACCCCAGAAGCTCTAAACTCTCTATTAAAATTTCTTGAAGAACCAAGTGACGATATTATTGCTATTTTACTTTCAGAGAAATTAGACTTGGTTTTACCTACAATTCAGTCACGTTGCCAAATATTATCATTTAAAGCTTATACACAAGATTATTGTTTTAGGCAATGTAAATCATTACTCGACCCTATTGATGCATATTTACTCAGTAATTTAATTAGGAGTATAGAAGGAATCAAAGAAGTGAATGATACGGATGAATATCAACACGCTCGTTATCTCTTTCGTTTATTTATAGATAAGTTTTTACAAACTCCTTTTAAAGCTTTATTAGCTATACAATTAGAAGGAGCAAAAGCTAATAATAAAAAATTAGATAAGAAAAGTACACTCTATTTTATTGGAATGCTAATTGTATTTTTTAAAGATTGTTGTTATGGAGAAACAGCATGTGAAGACCTTTGGTATAAAAATAAGTTGAAAGAAATAAAGAAGAAACATATAGACTATATTCATATTTTAAATACACTTATGAAAACAGAAGATAAATTATTAAAACCAGTGAATATACAACTTTTATTTGATCAACTAGTTTTTGAAATGAGGGAGGCGATATATAATGAAGAAACAAGAGCTTAGTGACGTAACAAAAACAAATTATACTTTTATCGCGTTTGTAAGTTTTAAAGAGTCAAAAAAAATATATACGTTTGGTACGAATGAAGATATCTATCATGTAAATGATTTAGTAATAGTTGAAACGATTCGTGGTCTAGAAATTGGAAAGATTGTAAAAGAAACTGAAAGGTTTATTCCAAATGACTTGGAAATAAAGCCGGTAATAAGAAAAGCAACAGAAAAAGATTTATACATAGTCCAAAAAAATGTAGAAAAAGCTAAGAAAGCAATGGATATTTGTAATCATGCAATTGCAAAATTAAAATTAGATATGAAGTTACTAGAAGCGGAGTATACATTAGACTGTAGTAAAATTACTTTTATATATGTAGCTGATGAACGTGTTGATTTTAGAGATTTATTAAAAGAGTTAGCAGCTATTTTAAAATGCCGTATAGAATTAAGACAGATTAGTGCAAGAAATAAATCTAAAATGGTAGGAGGACTTGGTTCTTGTGGAATGGAAACATGTTGTTCAAGGTTTTTAAATGATTTTGATATCATTTCTATTAATATGGCTAAAAATCAACTGCTCTCTTTAAATATTCAAAAATTAAGTGGGCAGTGTGGAAAACTCATGTGCTGTCTAAAATATGAAGACCAGCAGTATAAAAAATTAAGAGAAGGACTACCTAAATTGAATTCTCAGGTAGAATGGAAAGGTCAGAAATATCGCATTACAAGTATGAATGTATTGCTTCAACAAGCGAAAATAGAAAATAAAGAAGATGTGCAGTTTTTAGATTTTAAAGAATTGTGGCCAGATATTGATTTTTCAAATAGGTGATAAGAATGAGAAGACAAAAAAGTTTTGATAATGGTAATCCTACCTTATATATTGTTGCTACACCTATTGGGAATTTATCAGAGATGACACCTAGAGCAATTGAGATATTACGAACAGTAGATGTAATAGCTGCAGAAGATACACGTAATACAATGAAATTAATGCATCATTTTGATATACATACGAAAGTTATTGCACATCATATGCATAATGAAAAAAATAGCGCAAAAGGGCTAATAGATATGTTACATGAAGGTAAATCCGTAGCTGTTGTATCGGATGCAGGATATCCACTGCTCTCAGATCCTGGTCTTGTCATTACACAAATGGTTATTGAAGAAGGTTATAATGTAGTACCAATTTCAGGTAGTAATGCTATGTTGAATGCACTTGTTGCATCGGGGATAAGTGTACAGCCCTTTATGTTTTATGGTTTCTTAAAAAGCACAGAGAAAGAACGTATAAAAGAGTTACATGAATTAAAGGATTATCGTTGTACAATCATCTTATATGAGGCTCCACATCGTTTACATAAAACATTGCATAATATAATGGAAATAATGGGAAATAGATATTTGTGTATTGCTAGGGAGCTTACAAAAAAGCATGAAGAATTTATAAGAGGGAATGTGGAAGAACTCTTAGAAATTGCGGATGAACTCAAAGGGGAAATAGTACTTGTAATAGAAGGCTATCGTGAAATAGCAAAAGAACAGAAAAGTTTCGTAGATATACAGGAACAAATCGACTTATATATTCAAGAAGAAGGTTATACTACTAAAGATGCTATTAAAAGAGTCGCAAAAGAAACAGGATTATCAAGAAATGAGATTTATAATGAATATCATAAGTTAAATTAAATTTATACTTATAAAGTATGAGAAAGTAAGTAAATGTAGTGAATATAAAAGTGAGATTGATATATAATGATGAAAAGGTTTGATTCCTTATTTGTATAGGAGTTAACCTTTTTTACATTTAAAAGATAAAAAATATACTTTGTTTAAAAGAAATATGTAGTAGATCATTTTCTACCGTTTTTTATCATATGAGACGTAAACGTTTGTTTTAGATAAAAAGGTATGGTAGTATATAACTATATATAGAAAAGGAGCGAAACATTTGAACA
>CAZQFM010000017.1:0-16442 GCA_964592705.1 uncultured Erysipelotrichaceae bacterium | reverse complement strand
GAGTCAATGGTCATATATTTAAATGATACTATACAAATGATACTAAAATCTCACGAGGAAACAATTGAAGATATCGAAAAGTATAGTAAATATTGGGAAGGCTTAAAAGCGAATATTGATTCCGGAGAACTAAGGATAAGTAAGAATTTTAGAGATATTCAAAAATGTATTGGAGATATAATGGATATGGATGAGCTCAATTGTAAGGACTTTAAAGAAAAGATTAGTAGCTTAGTTCAGGAAGAAAAAGCTTGAATTTAATGTTCAATCAGAAAAATGAAGAGTGCCTATGATATGTTGAATGGTGTTCATTTATCACAAATATATAGCATCTTTCGTGTGTTGCTAGGTGTTAATATGATATTTTATTAGCTATGAATAGAATTATATAGTGGATATAATGAAATATATAGGTCATGTAGATTTAGAAGGTATATTTATATTTGCTATATCTTGAAGTATTTCTGGAAATTCAAAGAATGAATTGAGGAGAGCGACGTACTACTAATAGTATAAAAAAACATTTTATCTAGATATTGAAAACTAACACTTTTTACTGGAAAAATAAGTGAAAAATGGAAAATGTTATGGTTTCATCAAATAAAATTTATAAGGTTTTTTATAATGTCAAATGATAAATATGGAACATGAAGATTTGTAAAATCCTTAGTTTGAAGAACCTTTGAATATTCTAATGAATGAAGCATAGAAACCCTTGTGAAGATTAGAGGTGAGTCTATATAATAAACAATAAGGCACTGATATGAAGAGAAGGCTTTATTTATTGGTAAGATGAACGGAATGAATGCGGAAATCTTTGTTTTCTTCACTATACTGGAAGGAATAAGCTTACATATCTAGGAATCCACTCATTACCAATTTAATGGGTGGAAGATGGAAAGAAAGAAGATTATAGAAATACATAAAATAAGAAAACCTAAAAAATTGGCAATTATAAGGATGATATTCATCAATGTATTTGTATTTGCTTATATTTCATGAGAAGTGAAAACACTTAGCTATAACATTGTTGTAATAAATGAAGTATAAATTCGCATATTACTAATTTCGCTTTAAGTATTTTAATATACACATTTATGAGATTTATATCTCTAGTATTTAGAAAAAAACATAATGTTTGTTAATGGGGTACTATTAATAATAGTAAATATTTTTTTGTGGAACAATATTCTCATTTATGAATATAGTAGATATTGTGATGCTATGGTGATAGGGGAAGCATACAGTTTATTAGTGTGCTATATCTATATTTTCTTAATCATATGAATTTAAAGATAAATAGTGAATATAGAGCATCACACGTAAGAGGAAGATATGTGAAGTTTGAGTTAGAGGATGTAATGATGAAGTAAAGAAAGTGTGTTATTATTCTTGGTGGTTTTCTGCTTTGGGGTATTATTGTTTTAGTTGTAAGGTATAAAAATGAATTTTCAATATTTTCTATGTTCTTCTTGTGATTTCATGAATAGTTTTACTATGTATCTTAATAGCATTGGACATTTTCTTTTATTCATTTGTCTTCATCATTTGATCTTAAAATTCTTTATGTAAGAATCAGATAATCTCATATTGTGTAAAAATAAATATATTTAATTGTTTTGTGAAAAAGTAAGATAATAATTTGCTTATTATATAATATTTTTATATAATAGATACGGGTTAAAGCTTCTAATTTATTTTTTATGAAATTCGTATAGGAGTAGCTATTGTGAAAGTAATTTTAATGGGGAGTATGATAGACAAGTAAATATAGATATAAATTGAAGTATTAGAAAATATGTACCGTAATGAATGTAGTGAAGTGCATTATTTGTATAATGATGGAAGAATTCTATGAATCTAAGAAATAATATACAGTAATAAATAGGGATGAGGATGAATAAGATTATGAAAAAATTGGTAACTTTATTATTAAGTATTGGAATGTTGCTTTCTATGGCAGCTTGTTCTAATTCTTCTGATTCAAAGGTAAGCGATGAATCATTGGATAAACTGGAAGAATTTATAAAAAATTTAAGTGAAGTATCTTCCGCAAATTATGAAGCAGAAATGGAAGTAACACTGGATAAAGAGAATATGAAACTTAGTGTTTATGGTGGCTATATCGTAGAAACAGAAAATCCTTTGCAGTTTAGTCTAACAATGGATATGGAATCAGAGGGCTCAAAACTTGAAAAATGCATACAGTTATTTGTGAAAGATAATGTAATGTATATGAATTTATTGGATTGGATAAAGCAGAAAGCTACTTTAGAAAAAGTGATGGAAAATGAAAATATATCTAATTTCGAATCTAGTGCAGATGAAATCAGTATGAATAAAAAAGTTATGAAACAATATCTGAAAGAGGCATCTTTGATTGGAAACACTTTAAAGTTATCCTTTGATGTTGATAAAGTTAACAAAGTAGTCAAGAAAGAGGCTGGTAAACTTAATATTAAAGGTTCTACTGAAAATGTCGAAAAGATGGATATGGAGATTACCTTAAACAATGGCTTTATGGAAAAAGCAGTCATTTTTATGGATTTAACTATTACGGAGAATGGAGTTACGCAAGAGTTTAGTAGTGTTATTTCTTTTATATTGAAAGATATTAATAATGTTGATCAGCTTAATTTTCCAGATTTTAGCGATTATAAAGAAACTAGTAACCTAGTATAAATTTTGGGCTCTTTAACATTTAGTGTTGGTGAAGAGAAATCTAAACAATATAAGTGTTCAGTGGTGATCGAAAGATCACCTTTTTTATTTACATTTAACCATAGTATTTGTAATAAGTAAAATTGGTTCTACAACATTTGGTGTTGTTTTCACCAACACCAAATGTTGTAGAGCTCTTTTTTATATATAAGAGTAGTAGATTAAGAACAAAACTAGCGTCATATGCTACACATAGTCTATAGGTAGGCTACAAAGTATTGTGTAATCCCTTTAATTGAAGCTAGTTGTGACAGTTAGATTTTTTTGATATAATTTTAATAGAAAGGTAAATAGTAATTTATATAATTGTAAAGTTTTGTTGATTATAAAGTTGGAGGTGAGAAGATGATTAGTTTAGTTGAATAAGTTAGGCATAAACTTTAATTATGCCGAAAAAGGAGGCATAATATGTTAGAAATAAAAAATTTGAGTATATTTATTGGTGATAGATATTTAATTAAAGATCTAAATTTAGTATTAAATAATGGTGATAAACTTGCAATTATTGGAGAAGAGGGAAATGGTAAATCTACTTTATTAAAGTCAATTTTAGGTATATGTGATTATGCTGAAATAACAGGAATTATTAATTTGAAAGGTAATAAAATCGGTTATTTAGAGCAATCTATGGATAATGAAAATCTAAATAAAAGAGTTTATGATTTCTTATTTGCGAGTGATAATGATTATTATGAAAAAGTAAATAATTTATATAAATACTTGGATTCAATTAAATTAAGTGATGAAATATTGGAACAAACAATTAATACTTTATCAGGTGGCGAAAAAGTAAAAGTAAGTATATTGAAACTCTTATTAAATGAATATGATATCTTATTTTTAGATGAACCTACAAATGATTTAGATATTGAAACATTGGAATGGTTGGAAAATTTTATTAATAATACAAATAAGCCGATTATATATATTTCACATGATGAAACACTTTTATCTAAAACAGCTAATATTATATTACATTTAGAACAAGTAATGAAAAAAACTGATTGTAGACATACTTTATTAAGAATAGATTACGACACTTATGTAGAGCAACGGCTAAGAAAAATTGATAAGGAAACACAAGTTGCAAAATCTGAAAAAAGAGAATTTAATAAACAACGAGAAAAATTGAACAGAGTAATGCAAAAAGTGGAATATCAGCAAAACGCAATTTCTAGACAAGATCCCCATGGAGCAAAAGTTTTAAAAAAGAAAATGCATTCTTTAAAGTCACAAGAAAAGAAATTAGCTAATATTAAGTTAACTGAAATACCTGATGTTGAAGAAAGTATAAATTTCTTTTTTGAAGATGTAGAAATTCCTAAAACAAAAAAAATATTAAATTTAGATATACCTAAACTTATAGTAAATGATAAAGTTTTATCAAAAAATATAGAGTTAAATATTATAGGCAACACACACTTATGTATTATTGGTAAAAATGGAATTGGTAAATCAACTTTAATAAAAGTAATAAATGAGAAATTAAAAGGTAGAAGAGATATTAAAGTTGGTTACATGCCACAAAACTATGATGATATTTTAAGCAATTATGAGAAAGTATTAGATTTTATATCTCCAAGCGGTAATAAAGATGATATTACAAAAGCAAGAATATATTTAGGTAATATGAAATTTACTAGAGAAGAAATGATATCTAATATTAAAGATTTAAGTAATGGAACTAAAGCTAAATTGTTTCTTGTCAAATTAGTATTAGACAAATATGATGTTTTAATATTAGACGAGCCAACAAGAAATGTAAGTCCATTATCTAACCCTATTATTAGAAAAGTCTTAAAGAATTTTAAGGGAACGATAATAAGTATTTCTCACGATCGTAAATATATTGATGAAGTTATTGATGAACTATATATTTTAAATAAAGAGGGTATAACTAAGGAAGCATAAATTTGCAAATTGTAATTTATGGGTTAGATTAACTAAGGTATCGTTGAGATGTGATAGATAGGCTACAAAATTCTCGTAAATCCCATAAATAAAGGGAATCTGATTTAGGAAATGTTAATATTCGTTATTCGAAGAAAAGAAGCATATAAACTTTACAGAAAGTTTACACGTTTCTTTTTTTATTTTTATTGTATAATAAACACAATATTGATTGCTTGAGTATGAACTGAGAGGAGAAAAAGGTGAAAGATATGAGGGCTAAAAAATGAAAAAGAAAAAGTATAAGAATATTGTTATAATGATATTATTTTCATACGTATTGTATATAATTTTAGATTTACTTAATTTACCTAGTAAATTGGGATTAGCAATTTTAGATTTAAATATTGATATTTTTAATACTATTACAGGTGCAGTTATTGCTTTGACTCTATATTTTATTTCATATAATGAGATTGATGATAGAGCAATAAAGCGAGAAGAAAACGCTAGAAATACAGCTAAGATTTTAATAATGAATACATATAAAGAATGTCTTCAAATTTTAGAAATAGTGAATAATAAAGAGGTTGTTGAAAAACAGATTGTTCCTAAAGTAGATTTTAATAAGACTGATAAAGATAATGAAGTAATTCATAATTTTAAAACTTTACCTTTTGAAACATTTAATAAAATTATGGGATTAGCAGAGAACGGTTATCTTTCAGAAAAAGAATTAGAAACATATCTTTTTATAAAAAAAGAATTTAGCTATATTGTTTCAATGAAAATTGTTTTGTTTGATTTAGATGAAGGAAAACGAATGGAACAAATACACGTAACAGATACTCTTAAAAAGCAATATGATAAGTTATTTGAAACAATTAATAGTGAAATTAAGCGTTTAAAGAGTGTATAAGCATGTGCAAGTTTTCTATTTTTGTAGAAATACTAAAATGCGTATACACTCTTTATTTGTTGAATAGCTAAAGAGTATCATTATGTAATTTAGCCAACCTTATATTATATTCACTTTATGAAGTGTACTAATGATATGGGGTTATAATAAAATATAAATAATGCAGATATCTATCTATAGTGTAATTACTATTTCTTCTCCATCATTTGTTTGAATATCTACAAGAGAAAGTCCTTTATAACATTTCTTCCATTGTTTCATTTCTTTTATGAAGATACTTTTATTTTTCACATCTAGAATATTATACTTTTTAATAAAATATAAGATTATGGAAAGACTAAAATGATTAAAAACCAATATATTAGGAAGAAAGAAATGAATTCGTATATCTTTGGTTTTAACTTTTATTTTCATTATTCTACAATAACCTCTATTATATCTCCATCACTACTTTCTACTTCTACTATCTTTCCAATAGTCCCACTTTCAATTAAGGAAATAATCATATTAAAATCTAAATTCTTTAATATATCACGACCATTAAACTGTGGAATTTCTACCTTCATTTGAGATGCTAATTTAATGAATGCAAGTGGAAGATTAACTTTTATTTTATCTCCCTGTGTAGTATGAATATGAACACGTAGAAACATCTCATGAATGTGTTTTCTTTCTTCGAGTGGTAGAAAGTCGACAGTACTCTCTTTTTCTTTTACTAGTTCATCTAATGAAATATGAAAATAATTAGATAATTCTATTAATATAGAAAGATCGGGAATGCTTAAGTCCTTTTCCCATTTACTAACAGCTTGAGAAGATACACCCATTTTCTCTGCTAGCTCATCTTGTGTCATATTTCTCTTTTTTCTAAGATCATAAATGTTTTTTCCTATTGTTTGTTTCATATTTTACCTCTTTTCTTCACATAAATTATAGAGGATGAATAAATAAAAAGGAAGATATTCATAGTTGAGTATCTCAACAGATAGTTGTGAATAATGAAACCAATAGTTGATAAATAAAGTTATGACACTCATCGGAATAGAACACGATATAAGTGAAGAGCTATCATTTAAATATGAATTATTAATACAAGTGAAATAACAAAGAAAATCAGTTAACGAATGAAAAGATAAAAAAGAATAGGGATTAATAATCATTTAACAGTAATCGTTATTAATCTGTACTCAATTTAGCATAGTAACATACATCATGAATTCCTTGATTATTGATACCAGCTTGTCTTAAGGTACCTTCATATTTCATACCACATTTCTTCATAACAGATCCTGAATTTGGATTGTTTATATCATGTGTTGCTTCGACACGTTTGACACCTACTTCATGAAAAAGAAAGTTCATAACACACATCAATGCTTCTGTAGTAATTCCTTTATGCCACCACTGTTTTCCAATACAATATCCTATTTGTGCCATATCTATAGAATGATTATAAGCATTAACACCAATACTACCTATGGGTTCATCATGGTTTTCTTTTAAAACAATAGCCCATTGATAATAATCTTCTTTTGTATAATGATGTATCCAGCTTTTTAATACTTCTTGAGTAGTATTCATATTACGATGTGGAGGCCAAGTTAAATACTTTGTGACTTCTTCATCAGATGACCAATTCTTAAACATGGAAGCTGCATCATCTAAGCTAAAGGGACGTAATGTTAATCGATTGGTTTCTAAATATTTAGTACCTAAATGTTTCATAATAGGATCCTCCTGTTTTTCTTTATTCTAGCACACAATCATATTTCATGTAATATGATTGTTGTAAGTATTCTTTGGTGATAAAGGCTATATAGATCATTTGGTTTATAAGTTTTCCTTTTACATTAATATTCAAATATTTTATTTAATACCTTTTGGAATAAGGTAATTCCTATTTTGTATTTTTTATTAAATGAAAAAAAGAAAAAGATTATTTACTTGCATAGATTTCTTTTTTTTGGTATAGTAGTCATATAGTTAGTTGATGCTAACATTTCGATAGAAGGAGATGAACATATGATTAAGAAAGTAGTATCTTTATTAGTTATCATGATGCTAATTTTGACAGGTTGTCAAAATACATCCAATACAGCTAATAACAATGATAATGAAATGATGACGGTTGTGGATGCCAAAGGTGAAGTACAGATTCCCGCAAATCCAAAAAGAATTGTAGACCTTAGTGGTAATAGTGATATTCTTTCTATTTTAGGATATTCTGTTGTAGGTACAGCAAATTCAGATGCATATGATTATACAAAGTTTCCAAGTTATTTAGAAGAAACATTAAAAGGTGCTAAAATTCTTGGGTACAGTATGCAGGATACAATGGATATAGAAGGAATTTTATCGTTAAATCCAGATTTAATTATTATTTCAAGTGTGCAAGAAAAAATGTATGAACAATTGAAGCAAGTAGCACCTACTATTATGATTGAATTAGCACAAATTGACTGGAAAGAGGACATTCAAGCAATCGCTAAAATCATGAAGAAAGAAGCAATTGCTGAGCAGTGGTTGCGTAATTATGAAGAAGAAGCATTAGCAAAAGGAAAAGAAATCAAAGCAAAATATGGAGAAGATACAACATATCTTCCTCTTCTTGCAAGTGGTGGACAACTTTATGTTTTTGATGCTGCAGGTATAGGTGGAGTTATGTTTACGGATATGGGGCTGAAAAAACCAATTAATATGCCAGAACAAACGAATATAAGCCTTCCAGTTATATCTTACGAAGGGTTAGCTGAGATTGATGCAGATTACATGTTTGTTGTGGGAACAGAATCTGATATGGAAAGTTTAAAAAATAGTCCTGTATATCAAAATTTAAGAGCAGTTAAAGATGGAAAGGTATTGGAATTACCATCTAGTCCTTACTTTAATATGGGATATAGCTGCGTTGGAAAAATGTTATTCCTTGATGAAGTTAGTAGTTTAATGGAGAAATAATATGTCAAGGAAGATTAAGTTAATAACTATTGTTGGAGTATTATTGTTATTAGCTGGTATCATATTTTCAATACAGACAGGTGCTAAAGACATTTCTACGCAAGAAGTGTTGAAAGCACTCTTTCATTTTGAGGGAACATTAAATGATCAGTTAATAGTAGGCGTTCGCCTACCGAGAATGCTAGCAGGTGTACTTGTTGGGGGTATGCTAGCGATGAGTGGATCGATGATGCAAGGGGTTATGCGTAACCCACTTGCAGATCCTTCTTTATTAGGAGTGACGCAAGGGGCAACACTTGCTGTAGCTATTTCATCTGTATTTTTTATGCAAGGAGGGTTCATAGGGACCTTCTTCTTGGCGTTATTAGGAGCTTTGATAGGTGGTGTACTTCTTCTTGCATTTACGATAAAAAGTGTATATAAGCAAGGTATAACGAGAATTTTATTGGCTGGAACAGCTATGAGTATGTTTTTTCTTTCCTTAGCATCTGTAGTAGCTTTATTAGGAAACCATTCACAAGAGCTTGCCTTTTGGGTTGCAGGAGGCTTAAGACAAGTTACTTGGTTTCAGATTGTTATTCTTGTTATAATTGGTGGTTTATTTAGTGTAGCTGCTTATACTTTATCAAGAAAAATAAATATATTGAGTATGGGAGATGAGGTCGCTATAGGGTTAGGAGTATCTCCAGAAAAAATTAAGATACAAACGATTTTATTTATGTTACCAATATGTGCAGTATGTGTTGCTATTGCAGGGAATATTGGTTTTGTAGGACTTTTTATTCCACATATCGTTAGAAAGCTAACAGGAAATGATTATCGTACGCTTATGCCACTTTCTTTTTTGTATGGAGGAATTGTGCTTGTGTTTGCAGATATAGCAGCTAGAACAATATCTGCACCATATGAATTGCCTATTGGGTTATTCAGTGCCTGTTTAGGGGTTCCTGTATTTTTACTATTAGTTCAGAAGGAGAAAAAATGATATGAAGAAAATTAGAAATATTTTTTTATTCTTCATAGCTCTTCATATAGTTGTAGCTCTTATTTCTATTGTTATGGGTAGTTATCATATGTCTTTACATGAAGTTGTACAAACTTTTTTAGGCCATGGCGATAAGTTACAAGAATTTACTATTTATCAATCTAGATTACCAAGAATTATATTAGCTATGATTGTAGGGTGTGCATTAGGGACTTCTGGATCGATTTTGCAATCCATTACCCGTAATCCACTTGCAGAACCAGGTATTATTGGAATTAATGCAGGTGCAGCTCTTTTCGTTGTATTATGGATTTCTGCAGGGAGTACTACTTATTATTCAGAACTTCCTTTATCAAAAGCAACGCTTATGCCAATATTTGCGGCTTTAGGTAGTCTTCTTGTCATGGGGCTTATCTATCTTTTAGCAAATAAAAAAGGGATTCAACCCGTTCGTTTTCTTCTTTGCGGAATAGGAGTTAATGCAGGTATTAATGCTATTATTACCTTTTATCAATTAAATATGTCTAAAGGTGATTATAATCAAGTACTTACTTGGACGAATGGTAGCTTATGGGGAAGTAGTTGGCAGTATATCCGATTTACACTACCTATTATTTTATTGTTAATTGTAATAGCGGTATGTAGAAGTAGAATATTAGATGTTCTTGGTTTAGGAGATGACTTAGCTTCTAGTGTTGGAGTATCTGTACAAAAAGAAAGAGTCTTTTTCTTAATACTTGCGACTTTATTAGCTGCTGTAGCAACTTCTGTTGCAGGGAATATTGCCTTTCTTGCGCTTCTAGGTCCACAAATAGCTAAAAAGCTGATAAAGAATGAATATCGTTATATTATCCCTCTATCTGCATTGATAAGTGCTATTATACTTATAGTAGCAGATATATTAGCAAGAAACTTATTTTCTCCCATTGAAATACCAGTAGGTATCATGGTATCTATTTTAGGAGTTCCGTATTTTATCTATTTGATGTTAAAAGGAAAGTAGAGGATTCATTTATGAGTATAGAAGTTAAAAATCTTCAAGCTGCATATGGAGATCATATTATCATACCATGTGCCAATATAAAGATACCAAAAGGTAAAGTTACCATGTTAATTGGAAAAAATGGATGTGGAAAATCTACTTTATTGAAAGCAATGGCACACATACTTCCTATTCGTGAAGGGGAAATATTATTAGATGGGGAAGAGATAGGGAAGATGTCACAGAAGGATATCGCTAAGAAAATGGCAGTTCTTCCACAAAGTCCTATTGTACCAGAAGGTATTAGTGTAAAAGATTTAGTTGGTTATGGAAGATTCCCATATCAAAAACCTTTATCAGGATTGGGTAAAGAAGATTATGAGATTGTGGAATGGGCAATGAAAAAAACAGGGGTATATGAACTAAAAGATAAAAAGGTAGAAGAGCTATCAGGGGGGCAAAGACAGCGTGTATGGATAGCACTTATACTTGCTCAGAAAACAAAAATTCTTTTATTAGATGAGCCGACAACATACTTGGATATGGCACATCAATTAGAGATATTAGAATTACTAAAACAATTAAATATAGATGATGAAGTAACAATTGTGATGGTTATTCATGAATTGAATCATGCGACTAAGTTTGCGGATCATATTGTAGGAATGAAGGATGGAGAAATCTTATTTGAAGGTGCACCCAAGGATGTTATTCATGTGGATAATCTACGAGAATTGTATGAAATTGAGGCAACGTTAATCAATAATAAAGAGAATACTTATCCTATTTGTATTGACTATACATTGTTGCAAGATGAAGTTTAACACTTTTACTTTCTTTTCATCTAAGGATAATAGTTACATATGAGTATACCAATGAAAGAGTAGATAGATTCTACTCTTTTTTATTATCTTACTAAATAAAGCTCTATTTATGAATTATGAAAATGAGGTAGGAAAGGACTATCTTTATCTCTTTTCTTAAAGGAGCTAATGTAGTGTTTGCTAAGAAATAGTAATACCATAAAAAATACTACAAATACCAAAGAATAGTAATCCTTTTTATAATTACTATAAAATAAAAAAAGAACCTATAACATGGGCTCTTCCACACAATGTGGGCCATATAAATGGCGATTTGAATATATTTTTATTTGAACTTATGATGTGTCTAGTATGGTACTAAACTTACTTATAAGTATAATGGAGAATGTAATAGATGTCAATTAAAATATAGGAGTAATATTCATATGAAGAAAGATTATTTTTTGGGATTAGATATGGGAACAGGTTCCTTAGGTTGGGCTGTAACAAATGATAGTTATGAAGTACAACGTGCACATGGGAAATCACTTTGGGGTGTACGTTTATTTGAAAGTGCAAAAACAGCAGAGGAGAGAAGAGGATTTCGTACGAGGAGGAGAAGACTACATCGTAGAAATTGGAGATTACAAATCTTACAAGAAATATTTGCGGAAGAAATCACAAAAGTTGACCCTGGATTTTATTTAAGAATGAAAGAAAGTCGATATGTACCTGGAGATAAACGAGATAAAAGTGGTAATTGTCCAGCATTACCATATTCCTTATTTGTAGATAAAGATTATACAGATAAAGATTATCATAAAGAATTTCCAACTATTTATCATTTACGTAAAAGGTTAATGGAAACATCAGATACTCCAGATATTCGTCTTGTTTATTTAGCTTTGCACCATATTATGAAACACCGTGGTCATTTTCTACTTTCAGGAGACATTAGTAATATAAAAGATTTTAAGACTACTTTTGAACAATTCATAAAAAATGTTAAAGATGAAGAATTAGATTTTCATTTGGATATTCTTGATAAAGAAGATGTGGTAAAGTTTATAGAAAATATTTTAAAAAATAAACAGCTTACTAAGACTGATAAGAAAAAACAATTATTGCAGGAATTTAAAAAAATAAAAGGAGAAAAACTTACAAAATGTGAAGAGAGTATGTTCAATCTATTGATAGGACAAAAAGTGAAGTTAAGTGATCTTTTTCTGAATCCTGAATTCGATAGTTGTGAAAAATCAAAAATATCATTTTCAGATAATAGCTACGATGATAGTATTGGTGAAATAGAGTCATACCTAGGAGAGCAGTATTATATAATTGAATCCGCAAAAGCAGTTTATGATTGGTCTGTATTAGTTGATATTTTGAAAGATAGTTACTCTATTTCAGAGGCAAAAGTAAAAGTGTATGAGAAGCATCAAAAAGATTTAGCATATCTAAAACAACTAGTTAAAACACATTTAACGAAAGAAGATTATAAACATATATTTGTGGATACAAATGAAAAAGTATACAATTATTGTGCTTATATAGGGATGACGAGAGTAAACGGAAAAAAGGTAGATGTTCATAGAGATAGTAAGTTTTGTCGTGGTGAATTTATTTCCTTTTTAAAGAAGAATGTTATAGAAAAAATAGCAAACTCTGAAATAACACATAAGCTATCTTTAGAATTGGATAAAGATACTTTTTTACCTAAACAAGTAAGTAAAGAAAATAGTGTACTACCTTATCAAATTCATCTATATGAACTTAAACAGATGTTAACTAATTTAGAAGATAGAATACCACTTTTAAAAGAATATCATGAAAAGATTATTCAGCTTTTTAAGTTTCGTATCCCATATTATGTAGGACCTTTAAATATTGTGAAAAATGAAAAGGATAGTCCATTTACATGGGCAGTAAGAAAAGGAAATGAGAAAGTTTATCCATGGAATTTTGATGAGGTTATTGATGTAGAGAAAAGTGCAGAAAGATTTATTCGTCGTATGACGAATAAATGTACATATTTATCAGGTGAAGATGTATTACCAAAAGATTCTTTGTTATATAGTAAATTTATGATTTTAAATGAGTTAAATAATCTACGAATAAATGGTGAGAAAATTTCAGTAGAGTTAAAACAAAGAATTTTTGAAAAGTTATTTTGTAAGTATCGTAAGGTAACACAAAAGAAATTGAAAGATTATCTTATTCGTGAAGGCATTGCCAAAAAAGAAGATGAGCTTTCAGGGGTAGATGGTGATTTTAAGTCATCCTATACTGCTTATCATGATTTTAAAGAAAAGCTTACAGGGATTACATTAAGCCAAAAGGATAAAGAAGATATTATTTCTAATATAGTATTATTTCGCGATGACAAAAAGCTATTAAGAAATAGATTGATAAAGATGTTTCCTAACTTGACAGAGGGGCAATTAAAAAGCTTATGTGCACTATCTTATAAAGGATGGGGAAGATTATCATCTAAATTTCTTGAGGGAATGATAGCCGTGAGTCCACATACAGGAGAACTTTGGAATATTATAACTGCTTTATGGGAAACAAATGATAATCTTATGCAACTATTAAGCCAAGAGTATTCATACCAAGAGGAGATAGAAAAAAATAATCATCAAGAAAACATAGAGTTATCTTATCAAACAGTAGAAGATTTATACGTATCACCAGCTGTAAAAAGGCAAATATGGCAAACGCTTCTTGTCGTAAAAGAAATTAAAAAAGTAATGGGACATGCGCCAAAGAGGGTATTTTTAGAAGTAGCAAGAGAGAAGCAAGAAAGTAAACGTACAGAATCTAGAAAAAAGAAATTACTTGATTTATATAAAGCTTGTAAAAAAGAAGAAAAAGAATGGATTGATGAGTTAGAAAATAGACAAGATCATCAATTACGAAGTGATAAATTGTATTTATATTATGTACAACAAGGACGTTGTATGTATTCTGGAGAAGTTATTTCATTAGAAGAATTATGGAACAATAACAAGTATGATATTGATCATATTTACCCTCAATCAAAAGTAATAGATGATAGTTTAGATAATCGTGTACTAGTAAAAAGAGAAATGAATGCTAATAAAGACGATCATTATCCAATACATGAGGATATTCGCAAGAAGATGCAACCTTTCTGGAAAATGTTACAAGAAAAAGGCTTTATTTCTAAGAGAAAGTATGAACGTTTGATACGAGCAGAAAAATTTGAACCAAACGAATTAGCTGGATTTATTGAAAGACAAATAGTAGAAACACGCCAAAGTACAAAAGCAGTAGCACAAATCTTAAAGTATGCATTACCAGAATCAGAAATTGTTTATGTGAAAGCGAAGACAGTTTCTCATTTCCGTCAAGATTTTAACTTCATAAAAGTTCGAGAAATGAATGATTTTCATCATGCTAAAGATGCGTATCTAAATATAGTAGTTGGAAATACTTACTATGTGAAATTTACAAAAAATGCGTCATGGTTTATTAAAGAGAATCCTGGACGTACATATAACTTGAAAAAGATGTTTCAATCAGAAAGTGTTGTAAGAAATGGGGAAGTAGCATGGGAGGTAGAAAATAAAGATAATAAGAAGGCTACGATATGCACTGTACGTAAATTTATGGATAAGAATGATATTCTTATTACAAGGAGATCTTATGAAGTGAAAGGTGGACTTTTTGATCGAAATATTATGAAAAAAGGAACAGGACAAATACCGATAAAAGGAAATGATGATCGATTAGCTGGACCTGATGGTATAAAAAAATATGGAGGATATAATAAAGTAGCTGGTAGTTATTTTATGCTTGTAGAATCGGAAGGTAAAAAAGGAAAGAAAATGAGAACGATAGAGTTTGTCCCACTATATTTAAAAAGTGAAATAGAAAAAAGTGAGTATATGATATTACAATATCTTCAAGGTCCGTGTAATTTAAAGAATCCAAATATTCTTTTGCGGAGGATAAAAAAAGAGACATTGTTTGAGATTAATGGATTCAAAATGTGGGTTACAGGAAGGGGCGATAAACGATTGCTATTCAAAGGTGCTAATCAATTACTTTTACCTCCAGTAGAGACAAAAACGTTGAAACAAGTTATGAAATTTATTAGTAGGAAAAAGGAAAATAAAGATATAAAATGTTCAGAAAGAGATGGAATGACAGAAGATAGTTTAATTGCATTATACGATGCTTTTTTACATAAATTACAACATACGATGTATAAGTTTTTTTTATCAAATGAGGAAAAAGTATTATTAGAAAATAGAGATGTATTTATTAATTTGATAATGGAAGATAAATGTGTTGTTTTATCTGAAATATTACATCTGTTTCAATGTCAGAGTGCTACAGCTAATTTAAAATTAATAAAAGGTAGCGGAACGGCAGGAAAGTTAAGGGTGAATAAAAATATTTTATTATGTGACAGTCTTAAGATTATCAATCAATCTCCAACAGGGATTTATGAACAAGAGATTGATTTATTGAAAATATGAGTTGGAGAACAATTGTTATCTCAAAAAGAGCAAAACTAGATTTACAGTTAGGGTATATGGTAGTTAGAAGTGATGAGATAACAAAGGTTGTGTTAAGTGAAATTTCAACTCTTTTAGTAGAATCTACGTCGGTTTCTCTTACAACTAGCCTATTGGCAGAGTTAATGAAAAGAAAAGTAAAAGTAATATTTTGTGATGAAAAAAGAAATCCATCATCAGAATTGATTGGATATTATGGAAGTCATGATACTAGTAATAAAGTACGTAAACAAATTGTTTGGAAAAAACAAATAAAAGAAGCCGTTTGGACAGAAATTGTGAGTGAAAAAATAAGAAAACAAAAAGAATTCCTTGAATTTCTTGGAAAGGAAGAATCAAAATTATTATCATTTTATTTGAAAGAGGTTGACTGGAACGATGTAAGCAATCGGGAAGGCCATGCCGCAAAAGTATATTTTAATGCATTATTTGGATTAGAATTTACAAGAACAGAAGACAATTATCAAAATGCAGCTTTAAATTATGGATATTCTATACTCCTTTCTGCTTTTAATAGAGAAATTGTAGCTAATGGATACTTAACTCAGTTAGGAATTTTTCATGATAATATGTTTAATCAATTTAACCTCTCTTCTGATCTTATGGAGCCATTTCGTATATTAGTAGATCGTGAAGTTTA
>CAZQFM010000016.1:2074-17058 GCA_964592705.1 uncultured Erysipelotrichaceae bacterium | reverse complement strand
ACAATATAGATATTTATAATACAATAGCTTCCATATCAAAAAAAAAAAAAAAAAAACATCATTTAATTAAAATAAAACATATATTTCTATCATGTGGCTATCAAATATGTTATTTCCTATCACTCTTGTAAATCTCTTATTGATTCTAGAAGAATTAGAAGAATACTCACAAAAAAAGTGGTAACTCAAATAAGAAATGAAACATTATTTAACTTATAGTTTCATCTCCTATAGCTACCACTTAATTCATAGTTTGAATACTATCAAATACTATTTAATTTCACTTAATGTTTTATCATAAATAGTTTCTGGATTGATTAGTTTTCCATTCAACTCTACTACAACATGTAAGTGATTATTTAAGTCTTTGTTGTAAATATTCATACCAGCTTTGGATATAACATCTCCCTGTTTTACTTTATCTCCTACAGTAAGGTTTACATCCTTTAAACTCTGATACGTAATAGATAATTCTTCGGATTGAATCGTAATACTTTTTCCAAATAATGGATCATCTTTTACTTCACTTACTTCACCACTGAAAATACTTAATACTTCAAATTCTTCATTATTGTATGCATAATCAATTCCTTCATTTGCACGATATTTTCCTTCAAATAATGTAACATCGTCTGCTTTATCGTCATTTTCATCATAATAATCTAACACAACAGTTGCGTCCACACGATAAGGACGTATTGCTTTTTCTTCTTTTTCACTATCTGGTAATGATATTACAGGAACCTCTGCTTCATTAAATACAGGTTGCTCCTCTGTTTTTTTATCGCTAAATTGCCAACTCATCATCCCGATAGTAAAGATTAGCAAAAAGCTTAATGTGAAAATTAATGTCCTTTTTGCTTTTTGTTTTCTTTTTGTATAGCTATACATTTTTCATCACCTCTAGTGATGATTATGCCCTCCATTTTTTTATTTATACACTAAGACTCACAATTTCCACATCTGTATAATAATGTTTTAATATTTGCTCATACGTATATCCTTGTAAAGCCATTCCTTGTGCACCATATTGAGACATACCAATTCCATGTCCAAAACCTGTCATGGTAATAACAACCTCATCTCCATTTTCTGTTAATGAAAAACAACTAGATCGTAAAGATAGCTTCTCTCGTATTTCTCGTCCACTAAACGTCACACCATCAATCACAATCTCTTTTACATAACCACTTTCATAACAAATAGGTTCACTTATTTGTGATATAGGGTTATGCAGTCCTAATAACTCTTGTATACGATCTTTTGCTATAGTTGTTTGTTGGATACTGCCATCATTGACTTCTAAATCCCAAGGGGAGTCTACACTCTTTAAATAAGGTGTCTCATTCTGCCAGTACTCATGTGCATTCGCTGTTTTTCCTGCAGATGTAGAAAAGAAGGCTGCTGTAATATAATCTCCCTTATATGTAAGTACTTTTCCCTTAGTAGCAGATACTGCTTCTTTTACTTTTTGTAATTTCTCATCATATGCTTCTTTCCAAACAGCCTTTAATTCATCATTACTTTTATATACTTGTGAACTTGTTGTATCATCCACTTCAAAATTACGCTTTACTACAAATGTTCTTGCAGCTACACTTTGTGCTTTTAAGGCTTCTATCTCAAAGGATGCTGGCATTTCACTAGATACTACTCCTACTAGATATTCTTCCAGTGGTAATGTAATATCACCATCTTTACGATGTACAATTACTTCTTTATCTTGTTCTTCATTTTCGACTTCAAACTCTTGTTTTGTTATTGTCTCTTCTTTTTCTACTTGTTGCTTTGGTTGACGATCAAGATGTAACCACATATAAAAAGATCCCCATATTATCATTAAAATAAGCAACAGTCTACCTGTAAATTTCAAAACATCACCCTCATATAGTATATGAAGGTGATGTTTCGTAATATTTCTAATTTTCTTTATTTGCTATTATTTTTTTTCTAAAATCACTTGGTGACATATTATAGAACTTCTTAAATACTTTATTAAAATAGAATTGATCTTCTATCCCTACAGAACATGCGGCTTCTTTTACCATAACCGAAGGATTAGATAATAATTCCAATGCAGTTCTCATTTTTAATTCATTCACAAAGTAAATTACATTTTTACCAGTTTCATTCTTAAACATTCTACTTAAATAACTTTCATTCATACTAAAGTTATCAGCTATCATTTTCAATGTAACCTTTTTACGATAATGTTTTTGGATAAATTCAATAATATCTACAATATCTTGACGATATTTATTTTGACGAACATCTACGATCCAATCAGCAATCATTTGAAAACATGTGCTTAAAACATTATCTA
This sequence comes from uncultured Erysipelotrichaceae bacterium, assembly GCA_964592705.1. Classification (GTDB taxonomy): domain Bacteria; phylum Bacillota_I; class Bacilli_A; order Erysipelotrichales; family Erysipelotrichaceae; genus CAMWMY01. The sequence continues at coordinate 14,735 of CAZQFM010000016.1, read as the reverse complement.
ACTGATTAATTGTTTCACATTGACTAATAAGTTTAAAAATTTCCTCAAAATGATAATCTTTTTTTACACCACTCATCATTTCATTTCCTTCAATATTATGGAAGATAAAAGCGAAATAATTTCTTACTTCTTCAGGATAAATATACTGTTCTTTCATATACTGAATTAATTCGTGTTGTAATAGTCCAATCTTTTGAAATTTTCTTTCTCTAATATTTTGTAGAATTTCCATATGATGACTTAATTCCGTATAGTTTAGTGACTGAAATGGTTTTATATCTGATAATTGTATAATAGAACTATCTTCTACATAAAAGTGAATATCCTTATCTTTCATAAATCTTAAACAAGTTTCATAAAAGTCATTAAAGTCTTCCATCACATCAGATAATACTAAAGAAATCATGACATTCATTTTTTCATGTAAATTACTAATAATACAATTAGCCGCATTTAAGACACGTGCTGCTTCTTTTGTTTGGAACATTATATAACCTGAATGATCCGATGTAAAGATGATACGTACTCTCATATAAAGGGGAAGGCACTCTTGTATAATTTCATATAATTTTGATTGAATATACTTGGTATTTATATTGTCACCTTCTATATTATCATCTTCTATATTGTCATCTTTACAAACTTCTTCTATGTCATAAATACAAAAGCTTGCTAATAAACAACCTTGACGATATGGTTCAAAAACAGGTGACATAAATAACTCATCAAATTGATCTTTTTCAATAACATATCCATTTTGCATTAAAAGCAGATTTTGTTGTAGCTTATCAATAGCAGTTCCATCTACATAATATAAATTATTATTAGAACCATTAATTTTCATTTGTGCTAACTTTACACAATTCACTAATGTTTCTTTAATAACATCTTGTTTTTGTAAATATTCAAGTGCTCCTGCCTTCATTACTCGCTTAACAACTTCAATATCTGTTTCTTCACTTATAATAATACACTGGCAGTTTTTATCTTGTGTTTTTACTTTTTCAATAAAGGTTACTGCACGATCCTCAAACAATACAATATCCATTAAAATAATTTGAGGCTTCACTTCTTGATATAAATCCCAAGCCTCTGCATCACTTTTTACTACTCCAGCAATTTCACACCCAATTGTACCCCAGTCCATAAAATCTCTTAATGTATTTCCCGCGAGATTTTCATTGTCAATAATTAATACCTTGTACATCTCTATCCTCCTATTACTCAATCTAAACTAAAAAGGTAATAATACTTCCCCGTTACTACACCTATAATTTATATGTTATAAGCTTCTTCTTAGATTAACAACCTATATAATGCTTTTTGTAAACATTTCCAACCATTTATTTATGTTATTTCTACTTTTACTCTTTTTGAGCATGCTGAACATTGGTATTGTTTTGAAGTTATAAGACATTAAATTATGTTCCTATCTTACATGTTTTCTCACATATATGCAATAGTTAAAGTTTGGAATTCTATTAATATCTAATAAATTCCCCCTTGTATAGAGATCCCTAGGAAAAATTTGGTAACAATATAAGCTAATCCAATAGCTAGTAATAATATAAGCAATTGCACTTGCATTGGTTTTCTAACATTCGTAAATTTTTCAAACTGCACACTACTTAATGCATAAAGACTTAACACAAAACTAATAAAATAAATAACAATCTGTATATAATAATATATCATACTGCCTCCCATATCTTCATCTACTCATATGACATATACATACTAGAAGCACTAAATACAATAAAAAATAATAAAGATGTTTGTACCCATAAAATGGTGTAATCTAGTATACCATGTATAAAAATGGTTATAATAAATCCAATAATTAAAGAAAATAAGCGAACATTCCATTTTCTCGTGTATAAGCGAATAATTTCTTTCATATTCTCAAATACATATAATAAAAACATACACAATGGTAGGATACCAAAACTTAAAAATGGATCTAAATAAATACTATGTGCATGTTGTGTTGGAGGACCTCCATATTGACTATAGGAATGATAATAAGTAAGCGGTCCTTGCCCAAACAGTGGATACGTTAGAATTCCTTGAATCGAAGCATTCCATATATCTAATCGAACATTATAATAATCGACTAAAGAATCTACTCTTGGAAAAATCTCTGGATTTAAAATAATCGCAAATGCACCAATTCCTATGATAATACATGTTGTCACCAAGTAAGGTCCTTTCTTATTCAAGTAAAACATAAGAGGAATGGTAACGAGAAAAGGAAACCATGCCGTACGACATCCTGTTAAATAGAGAGCGAACAAATTCGTGAAAATAGTTACGACATAATAAATAATTCTTCGCACTCTTTTTACGTTCATCATTTTATATACGCACATAAGTATTAAAAACTCTATTACCATGGCATAATAATTAGCATTAAAAAAAGTAGAATTGATTCGATATCGTGGATCATCCTCAATCATTAAGTCCAAAAGTCGATAGTCAAACTCACGAACAATAGAGTAATATTCCATTAATGCCCAAGCAAAACAAAATAAGGAAGCTAAACAACTAGCATCAATAATAAATTCAAATAAACGTTCATTAATTACTGTGCGATAAAAGAGTATGAAAATAAAAATTGCCATCATCCCTATTCCACACAAGGCACCTAAATAATTTCCATATACCAATGCAACAATCGTAGTAATTCCTAAAAATGAAAGTAAATACCCTGCCTTTGGTACTGATTTTATGATACTCCATAATTTACGCTTATAAAGTAAATAGCTAATGACAAATAAAATTGCAATAATAGAACCAACAAAGGGAAGAAAGATACTTGCACATACAAACATTACTAAATATTCTTCAAATGTATATCCATCTAATTTACAGTGAATAAACTGTTTTATTCTTTCTATCACATGTACCCTCCTTTTTACCCATATTATACCATCTGTAATAAAAAAGCTCAAATCATAAAAATCTATCTATTTTAAACTATCAGCTTTTTATATAGTATATGCTATGCTTCATCTTTATAAATTTATAATATTCATAAAAAAAGAGAAAACTCTCTTTTATAAAAGTTTATTTAACTGCCCCTGTAAATCTGTAATCTTACTATTTAAATCTGATATCGAAGAATTAATTTCCTCAATAAGACTTCTAGCGTTAGACTCTTTTTGAGCAGCTTCCTTCTTTTTCGCTTCAAGACTTGTGATTTTAGTCTCTAATTCACGAATCTTAGCTTCTGTATCTTTATCTGTTTTTCCAGATTGTTCTAGACTCTTCTTTTCTCCTTGTGCTGCACTTAACTCTGCTTCTATATTGGATAGCTCCGCCTTAGCACTATCTAACTGGATCTTAGCACTTCCCAAGTCACCTTTTCTCTCCGCAACTTGTTCTTCATATGCTTTAATTTGTCCTCTTAACCCAGCTATTTCTGTGCTATTATCCGGTTTTACAGGTTCTTTTTCTGTTGTTTCTTCTTTCGAACTACTATTCTCTGTTTTATTTTGATCCACTGTTTCCATATCTTTATCATTATTTTTGTTTGCATCATTTTGTGTTTCACTTGCTACTTCTGTATTGGTACTAGATCCTTTTATCAATTGATAACCAACCACACCAAGTCCAATAAAACAGAGTGATACAACTCCTATAATAGCACCTGTAATAATTTTATTTATTTTTTTATCACGCTCTTCCTGCGTTAGGGATGATTCAGATAAAAACTCTTCCATATCTTCATCATCTACTGTTTCATCATCTTCGTAAGAAGGCTCTTTAATAACCTCCTTCTTTGGAAAATCATGAAACACCATTGTTTGATCTTGTTGATGAGGTATTGATGTCGTATCTGATAACACAACTCTTGTTTTACCTAACTCTTCATCATCTATAACATTAGTTTTTATATTCTCATTTTGTATTATCTGTGACTGCTCATCTGCTATCACTTGATTCGCTTTTGCTTCCTCTTTTTCTTTTTTTAATGCTTCAATTTTATTTCTCAGGGAATTATCTGACGCATATTCATGGATCATATTCGATAATTCAATATCATCATGATTGTCATATTCTCTGTTAGCCATATAATACCTCCTAACTACTTTATACTATATTACCATAGGTTCTTCTAAATGCAAAGATACAAAATAAAAATCTATTCTATATTATAAAATGATATTATACATATTTTTATATATTATAGTAGTTATTATATAAGCAAATAAAAAAGTGTAATAACAGTATCTTCTGTATATTACACTCTTCCGTTAGCTATGATAAACATGAACTCTATTCAATGCTTTTCTTAGAGCTATTTCAGCCCTTTTTATATCTATATGTTCTTCTCGTTGTGCTAATCGTTTTTCCGCTCGCTCTTTCGCACGCTTAGCACGCTCAATATCAATTTCATCTTTACTTTCAATCGTATCAGTTAATAGATTTATTTGGTTATCATGTAAATGTAACATTCCTCCACCAATTGCATAATCTTTATAAACACCATCGATGCGTAACGATAATTTGCAAGTTGTTAACATAGCGACAATTGGTACGTGATTAGGTAGTAAAGTAAGCTCACCTTCTACCGTTTTCACATGAAGTGCTTCTACATCACAACGCTTATATAAGCCAGATGGTGTTATGATTTTCACTGACAACATGATATTACCCTTCCAATGCTTTCGCTTTATTTACTACTTCTTCTATTGTACTAACAAACATAAATGCTTGTTCTGGAAGATGATCATACTTACCTGCAAGAATCTCCTTGAAAGAGCGTATAGTATCTTCTCTTGATACATAAACACCATTCATTCCAGAGAATACTTCTGCCACATGGAAAGGTTGTGATAGGAAGTTACGAACTCTACGTGCACGATTGACAATAACTTTATCTTCTTCGCTTAAGTCATCCATCCCTAAAATGGCAATAATATCTTGAAGTTCTTTATATCTTTGTAAAATTTCTTGAACACCTCTAGCTACTTCATAGTGTTCTTCTCCAACAACAAGTGGATCTAAAATTCTAGAACTAGATTCTAATGGATCCACCGCTGGATAAATACCTAATGCCGCAATACTTCTATCCAATACTGTTTTCGCATCAAGATGCGTAAATGCTGTTGCTGGTGCAGGGTCTGTTAAATCATCTGCAGGCACATAAATCGCTTGTACAGATGTAATAGATCCATTTTTAGTAGATGTAATACGTTCTTGTAACTGTCCCATTTCGGTTGCTAATGTTGGTTGATATCCTACTGCAGAAGGCATTCTTCCAAGCAATGCACTAACTTCTGATCCAGCTTGTGTAAAACGGAAAATATTATCTATAAACAATAATACATCTTGTTTATCTTCATCACGGAAATACTCTGCCATCGTTAATCCAGATAGTGCTACACGCATACGTGCACCTGGTGATTCATTCATCTGTCCATATACAAGAACAGTTTTATCTAATACACCACTATCTTTCATTTCATGATACATATCATTTCCTTCACGTGTACGCTCTCCAACACCGGTAACGACAGACATTCCACCATGCTCTTTCGCAATATTATGAATAAGCTCTTGAATAAGTACGGTTTTACCAACTCCAGCACCACCAAACAATCCAATTTTACCACCTTTTGCATAAGGACAAAGTAAGTCAATAACCTTGATTCCTGTTTCTAACATCTCGGCAGTTGTCTTTTGTTCATGAAAAGCAGGTGCTGCCCGATGAATAGGCAACTTAGGTACATTAGATAATGCCCCTAATCCATCAATTTCACGTCCAAGCACATTGAACATACGTCCAAGTACTTCTTTTCCTACAGGCACTGAAATTGGAGCCCCTGTATCAATCGCATCCATTCCACGTACAAGACCATCAGTAGACCCCATTGCGATACAACGCACACGATCATCACCTATATGTTGTGCTACCTCTACAATTAATGGTTCTTCATTTTGCAAAGGTATTTCAACCGCAGTCAACAGCTTGGGAAGATCGTTTTCTTCAAAGAGAACATCGACAACCGGTCCGATAACCTGCACTATTTTTCCTGTATGTTTACTCATAAGTACTCCTTTCCTAAGCTATTCAAGCGCATTGACACCACCTACAATTTCCGTTATTTCCTGGGTAATAGCTGCTTGTCTTGCTTGATTAAATTGTAATTCTAATGTTTGTTTTAATTCATCCGCATTATCTGTAGCATTTTCCATTGCCATTCTTCTACTAGCTTGTTCACTTGTTTTAGTTTCTAAGTAATAACTATATAAAAGAGAACGTACATACATTGGTACTATCTCATCTAATATACTTTCACCCGCTGGTTCAAACAATGTTTCTACTTTACTTTGTTTATGACCTTCCTCTTTCTTTATGGGAAGTAATACATCCATAACAGGTGTAAAAGTCACAGAATTTTCAAACTTAGTATAGAGTATACGAATCTCAGAAATTTCTTGTTTTCGGTATAATGCTAATGCCTGATCAGCAACACTCACAAGTTCATTATAACTATCATCCGCAAGATTCGTATAACTCCCCACTACATGCATCCCTTTATTTTGTATCCATGTACTACCTCTACTTCCAATAATGACAACTGGATCATCCGGTTGAACAACTTGTTGAATGAGTCGATACATATTCGCATTGTATCCACCACATAATCCCATATCACTCGTAAAGATAATCGTATATGGTTTTCTATCAGGGTTTAATATCAAATACGGATGATTACTCTGCTCTATAGAAGATAATATTTGTGACACGGTATCTTTCAAATAAAATGCATATTCTTTGTTTTCTTCCATAAATTGCTTCTGCTTTTTTAACTTTGAAGTAGCTACTAACTGCATAGCCTTTGTAATCTTCATCGTAGAATCCACAGATCGAATACGTGCTTTGATTGCTAATTTACCTACTGCCATAGATTATCCTTCTATCTGTTGGAACTCTTTACCAAAAGCCACAAGTGCATCTTTCAATTGCTGTTCCAATGTTTCATCTAATGCTTGCTTAGTACGTATTTCATCTAGTATACCTTGATGATTACGTCTCATGTAAGAATGCATTTCTTTTTCATACATACCAACATCTTCTGCCTTAATGTTTTTTAAGAACTTATTTTTTGCCGCAAATAAAGAAACAACTTGTTCTTCTACACTCATAGGACTATATTGATGTTGAATGAGTAATTGCGTTAATCGCTCACCATGATCCAATACTTCCTTTGTCGCAGAATCTAAATCACTTCCAAACTTCGCAAAAGCTTGCATTTCTCTAAATTGCGCTAATTCCAATTTTAAAGATCCTGATACTTGTTTCATGGCTTTCATTTGTGCAGCACTTCCTACACGGGAAACAGAAAGTCCACTATCTACAGCTGGACGAACCCCTGCATTAAATAATTCTGTCTGTAAAAAGATTTGTCCATCTGTAATCGAAATAACATTCGTTGGGATATAGGCAGAAATATCTCCTGCTTGTGTTTCAATAATAGGTAAAGCTGTGAGTGACCCACCACCAAGTGTATCATTTAATTTCGCAGCTCTCTCTAGTAATCTAGAGTGTAAATAGAATACATCTCCAGGATATGCTTCACGCCCTGGTGGACGTTTTAATAATAATGACATCGTACGATAAGCAACAGCATGTTTACTTAAATCATCATATACAATTAACACGTCTTTCCCTTGTTCCATCCATTCTTCACCAATAGCACACCCTGCATATGGTGCAATAAATTGTAAAGGTGCAGGATCACTTGCCGTAGAAGATACGATAGTTGTATATTCCATAGCTCCATGGCTTCTTAGTTTTTCCACAATTTGAGCTACTGTACTTGCTTTTTGCCCAATCGCTACATAAATACAATACATCCCTGTATCTTTTTGATTAAGAATCGTATCAATCGCAATAGCTGTTTTACCTGTTTGACGATCTCCTATAATTAACTCACGTTGCCCTTTCCCAATAGGAATCATAGAGTCAATCACTTTCAAACCTGTTTGCATTGGTTGATGTACACTCTTTCTTGTCATAACACCTGGTGCTACTCTCTCTACTGGACGAAAAACACTACTTTGAATAGCATCTCCACCATCAATTGCTTGTCCCAGTGCATTAACTACTCGACCAAGCATACCATCACCAACAGGAACTTCAATAATACGTCCTGTACGTTTTACTTCATCGCCTTCTTTAATATTCGTATCATCACCCATTAAAACAGCACCTACATGCTCTTCTTCTAAGTTTAATACCATTCCATAGACATCACCTGGAAACAATAACAATTCTCCTGCCATAGCATTTTGTAATCCATGAACTAATGCAATACCATCACCAATCGTAATAATAGTACCTACTTCATCCACTTCTAACTGGTCTTGATAATGTTTAATCTGTTCCTTAATGAGTTTACTTATTTCTTCTGGTCTTATATTCACTATGCTCACCTCGTTTCATCCATAGTAGCTGATTTCACAACTTGTTTCTTCAACTGTTTTAAACGTGTTTTTGCCGTGTTATCAAAAACTTGATCGTTTACTTTAATACGAACACCTGCCATCAAATGCTCTTTCACATCGACAACTAACTCTATTTGTTTTTGTAGTTTTTTCTCAAGTGCTCCGTGTAAACGTTGCTTTTCATCTTCACTTAGACTTTTCGCAGACTCTACATATGCAACTACGATATTATGCTCTTCATAATAACGTTGTACATATTGTTTCTTAATATCGAAAATATAGGAAAATCTACCCTTATCAATTAACAACTGCAAAAAGTTAAGTAGAAATTGCGAAATTGAAGATGCATACACCTTATGAAGCAATTCCTTTTTTTCTTCTTTTCTAAGTTTTGGGTTTTGTAATATCGTGTAAAAATCTTTATTCTCACACAAACTTTCACATACCAATATTAATTGCTCACGATAAAGATCAATTTGTTGTTCTTCCATCGCTAGAGTATATAGTGCATCACTATAGTTCTCTGCAATTACCCCTGCCATGATGAATCTCCTGCTTGTTCGATAAAGGCATCTACATATTGTTTGTGTTTTTCTTCATCTAACTCTTTCTCTACAATTTTTTGAGCAGCTAAAAAAGCAACTTCTGTAATCTGCTCTTTCATCTCATTTCGCACCTGCATTTTTTCTCTTTCGATATCCGCATTTGCTTTTTCTTTCATAGCATCTGCTTCTTGTTTTGCTTTGATAAGAACTTCTTTTCGCTCATGAGCCGCAACACTTTTCGCATGTTCTATAATGTCATGAGCTTCACCTTTTACACCAGCTAATTGATCACTATACTCTTGCTTTATTTGTGTTGCTTCCTCTTTTTGTTTCAGTGCTTCATCGATATCTTGTTGTATAGCTTGTTGTCTTTGTTGTAAGTACGTACTTACTTTATCCCAAAAAAACTTTTTTGCGATGACAACAATCAAGAAAGTGGATATACAGATGACAAGCATATCAACGATATTTAATCGCAGATAACTGCTAATATCAAATTCAAGGTTCATCCGATCATTACCTCCTTTCGCTTATTTTCTTACTGTTATCCTTTTAAGAAAATTAAAAGTAAGGCAATAATTAATGCATAAATACCTGTTGTTTCTGCTAACGCAATACCAAGTACCATAAGCTGACGAACTTTACCTTCTGCCTCTGGGTTTCTTCCTACTGCTTCTGCTGCTTTACTTGCGGCAATACCTTGCCCAATTCCAGGTCCTAATCCTGCAACCATCGCAATACCTGCACCTAATAGCGCCATACCTTGTACAAAAAATTCATTGAATTCCATAATCATTTCCTCCTGTGTATTTTATTTATTTCTAGTCTTCCTCTTCAAGAGTTTGTTGCCCTAAGAAGAAGCTTGCTAGCGTAAAGAATATATAGGTTTGTATCAAACCTGAAAAAATATCAAAATAGGTGTGTAGAAGTGGTGTTACCACATAACCTATATAACCAAATGGGGCAAAACTATTCATAACAGTATAAACAAGTAACATAATAATTGTCCCTGCCAAAATATTACCAAATAAACGCATAGATAACGATAATGGCAAAGCCAATTCCCCAATCACATTTAGTGGAGTTAATAACCACATGGGTTGTGTTAACTCTTTCAAACGATCACCAAATCCTTTTTCTTTTATCCCTGTATATTGGATTAAAAGAAACATCATGATCGCAAGTGTGACATTCACACTTAAGTTTGATGTTGGTGGCTGTAACCCTATAAGACCTAATAGATTACTAACACCCATCAAGATTGTAAGCGTACCAAAAAAAGGTAAATATCGATGTGTCTTCTCTTTCAAATTATCTCCTATAATACTAGAACATAAACCAACAAGAATTTCCACAACTAGTAGTATTCCTTTAGGTGCTTTTCTTACATCTGCTTTCTCAAACTTTTTACCAATTATGATAAAAAAGAAAGAAAACAGAATACATAAGATAAGCCAATTCAATATAGATTGTTGAAGAGGAATTTCTAAACTACCAAAACGAATCACAATTCCATCAAATGTATCCATTATGCATCCTCCTTTCGATGATAATATGTATACCAAAGGATAGCACCCTTTTGACATAACATACCAACTAACAAAGCAAATATGTTAACACCTTTCAACACACTTACTCCTAAGATTAAGAAATATAATACATATCGCTGTACATAAGCACGATACGAACCAAACGTAATATTTTTTGAATGTTCACCTAGTTTATTTACATAATGAATAATCATTTGAAATCCCATAAGTCCTGTTAACGAACCAATGAGAACTCCTACTCCATATGTAGAAAAGTTCCCTTTCCAAACTTGCATAACAGCCATGGCAATTATCGTAAAAATAAACGTAAACTTTCGTATCTCCATATAAATAGCTCGTTCATCTGTCATCATCTGCCATCCCTTTCGTTAGTATATATAAATTACCTCCGATAGCATATGCTAGGAAAGCTAACATTATCCAAGGTGTCGTTTGTAATCGATCATCTATCCAAATGCCAAGTACCAATGCTAATATACTAGAAACAAGCATGGAACTAATAGCACGTAGCCCTTTGCGATAATCATTCATTTATTTAGTACCGAAAATACGATCTCCCGCATCTCCTAATCCTGGCACAATATAACCTTTTTCATTTAACTTTTCATCTAGAGCAGCTAAATAAATATCAACATCTGGATGTTCTTTTTCAACAGCTGCTACACCTTCTGGAGCCCCAACAAGACATACAAGACGAATTGATTTTGCCCCTTGTTTTTTCACCATTTCAATAGCTGCATTAGCGCTACCACCTGTTGCTAACATCGGATCTACAATCATAACGATAGAGTCTTTAATCGTTTTTGGATATTTTTCAAAGTAAACATGTGGAACCATTGTTTCTTCATCTCTATACAACCCAACATGTGCTACTTTTACAGTAGGTACTAGGTTACAAATACCATTCACCATTCCAAGCCCTGCTCGTAAAATAGGAACTAAAATAATTTCTTTTTCCAACTCATATGTTTCACAAAGTTGCACTGGTGTTTCAATCTGTACCTTCTGTACAGGAAGATTCCTTGTAATTTCATAAGCCATTAACCCTGCAATTTCATCTAGGTTTTGACGAAAATCTTTGGTACCCGTTTGCTTTTTACGCATCTGTGTCAACTTATGTGTAATCAAAGGGTGTTCTAATACATGTAACATAACTTCTTCTCCTTCACTTTATTTTTCATTCATATCAAGGAACTTTTATAACATAATATCCTTACGGATATTATACTACGAATATCTTATAAATTGGAATATATTTCTATATTTTCTGCATGATATAGCATATAAAACATTAATTATCCAAGACACGTCCAAATAGTTTTGTATAATTGCTTTGCATCTGCCTTTTTACAGTATGCTCATCTACTTGTTTAATCTCACATAATCGTGCAAACGTATGAACAAGATACTTAGGTTCATTTTGTTTGCCACGATAAGGATGTGGAGTTAAATAAGGACAGTCCGTTTCGATAAATAAATATTCTAACGGTATCTCTTTTACAACTTCTGGTAAACCTCTTGCATTCTTAAATGTCAAAGGCCCTCCAACGGAAATATACATACCGAGAGTTATTGCTTCCTTGGCTGTCTCTAAACTGCCACTAAAACAATGAATAATACCACCATATTGAACATGTTCCTTTAAAATATCCATCGTATCTTTCGTAGCCTCTCGCATATGAATAAGAATAGGCTTTTCTACCTTATTAGCTAATTGTATTTGTCTTATAAATCCTTCTTTTTGTATAGAAGCATCTACAGTTTTCCAATGATAATCAAGTCCAATTTCACCTATCGCTACAACTTCTTTTCTATGTGCTAACTGTTCTAACTCTTCCCAATCTTCTGCTTTTATATCTAATAAATCACATGGATGGAAACCAACAGCTACATCAAACATCATATCATGGATTGCTAAATCAATAGCTAATTTTGCTTCTTGAATAGATGTACATATAATCAATATTTTCTTTACACCTGCTTCTTTAGCCTGTGCAATAACTTCTTCTTTACGTTCATACAATTCTTTACATACAATATGGGCATGTGTATCTATCATATTATCACCTATTTTCCTAATCAAAAAGTCGAAAATAACGTATCTAATAA
>CAZQFM010000016.1:0-2064 GCA_964592705.1 uncultured Erysipelotrichaceae bacterium | reverse complement strand
CTCACGATGTACTTCTCCTAATATTTCTTTTAAGGAAGTGTATGCATCTTGGTTATCTATTTCCACTATATCTAATTCAAAACCGTTATTCATCGCATCAATTGCTTGTAACATTGACTTTTTCGCTCGCATCATCCATGCAATCTGTCTTTCATTTGTTAATAAGGGTTCATTCATAACAACAAGATGAGATGCATACATATCATCAAGTGTTTGTAGTAAAGCATCAATCTTTCCTTTTCCAGCACTTATGGTTAACTTTCCACTTTTATCTTGCATTAAATCTTCCTTATTATACACAATGATATTCGTCTTCTTTTGCGTAAGCTCAAGAAGTTGTCTATCTTCATCATCTAACTCTCTACTACCATCCAATACTGTAATTACTAATTGAGCATCCTCTATAGCTTTCATAGAACGTTCAATTCCTATTTTCTCAACCTTATCATCGGTTTCACGAATACCTGCTGTATCAATCAAATATAAAGTGATTCCACGAATAAGAATACTACCTTCAATAACATCTCGTGTAGTACCAGCAACATCAGTTACTATAGCCTTCTCTTCTTCAAGCAATGCATTTAATAATGAACTTTTCCCCACATTGGGCTTTCCAACAATTGCTGTTTTAATTCCTTCTTTAACTATTTTTCCACTCTCTGCTTTTTTTAAAATAGCGTCAATCTTCTCTAACCAACTTTGTGCCTTTGGCAAAATAATATCATTGGTTAATTGTATAACGTCGTCGTATTCTGGATAATCTATATTGACCTCAATATTGGCAATTATATCTAAAATTTCCTGAATCAGCGGATCTAATAATTGTCGTACACTTCCACGTATCCCATTCATCGCAATCTTTGTATGTGCATCATGTTCAGCACTGATCATATCATGAATAGCTTCTGCCTGTGTTAAATCAATTCTGCCATTTAAAAAGGCTCTTCTAGTAAATTCTCCTTTTTCTGCTAAACGTGCACCATTAGCTAAGCACACCCTTAATACTTTTTTAGTAATAAATTTTCCACCATGACAATATATTTCGACTACATCTTCTTTGGTAAATGTTTTCGGTGCTCGAAATATAGAAACAAGCACTTCATCTACTATTTCTTTGGTTAAAGGATTTATAATATATCCATATGTAACACTATGAGATTCTTTCTTTTCTAAGTCTTTTGAAAATATAGAATTCACAATGGGAATCGCTTGTTCCCCACTTAAACGTATAATCGAAATAGCACCATCTTGGTTAGAAGTCGCAATTGCAACAATTGTATCTTTCATATACAACGCTCTCTTTCTATTATTATCAATATTATATTTCGTTACGAGTGCTTACGCAATATATATATTAAAAATATCATATCACAATAAAAATCCCCTCCAGTCATGTTGTTCAACCTTTGGGGCATGTTCAATCATAAATTATTCATTTAAAGTCAGACTCTATTAGCTTATGACATCTTTATATCTTTATAAATTGTTCTACATCAATGACAAAGATAGTAGCTCCTCCTACTTGCACTTCTACAGGAAAAGACGCATACCTTCCTACTTCATAAGAAGATGCACTTGGTATGACCTCTGTTCTTCTACGACTATATTCACTGATTACTTCCATGGCTCTTTTTACTCGCTCATCTTCAGTACCTACAATGAGTGTTGTATTCCCTGATCGTAAAAATCCCCCTGTTGTCGCTAATCTTGTTACTTGAAAATTTTCTTTTGTTAATGCATTGGATACTGCTGGACTATCATCATTTGACAAAATGGCTAATATTAGTTTCATTATGACATCTCCTCTCCTTACACTACCTTTTATTCTAACACTTAGGTATCAGAAATACAATTGTACAAAGGATTTCATATACATAATTCTATCATATAGCCTCTTATTATTTATATTATATTTTTATAATATTATATTTTAATTATATAATATTATTATCATTGTTGTTATATAGAAAAAAAGTATAAACCAAATGCCTTTGGCTCATACTTTTTTCGGTTCTACAACATTTGGTGTTGGTGAAAACAACACCTTTTCTTTTTTTCCGTGTA
>CAZQFM010000015.1:5481-17645 GCA_964592705.1 uncultured Erysipelotrichaceae bacterium | reverse complement strand
TTTCAACCCAAACATTGCTACAAGATATAAACAAATGGACAAAGCTAAAAACAATGTCGCTAATCCTTCTAATCTAACTCTTCTTTTTCTTTTTACTAGCTTTGCCATAACCTTACCTTATCCTTTCAATAACTCTTAATTTCGCAGAATGCGAACGATTATTTTCTTCTAATTCTTTTTCTGTAGCCACAATTGGCTTTTTCGTTATAACCCTATAGGGTGGTGTTTCTATTTCACTTTCCAATACTGGAATTCTTTTATCTATTTGTTTAGCACGACTTACTTTCATAAATGTTTCTTTTACAATCCTATCTTCTAGTGATTGAAAACTAATTACACATAGTCGTCCACCAACTTTTAACATGGATAATGCATCCTCTAATACTGTTTCTAATTCGCCAAGTTCATCATTAACAGCTATACGAATAGCTTGAAATACTTTTTTAGCCGGATGCCCTTTACGATTCAAGACCTTAGCTGGTAGTGCAGACTTAATAATATCAACTAATTCAAACGTTGTCTGAATTGGATGAATAGCTCTTCTTTGCTCTATTTTTCTTGCAATCTGTTTAGCATAGTCCTCTTCACCATAACGATAAAATATATGTACGAGCTCATGATAATCATATGTATTAATAATATCATAAGCACTCAGTTCCTGACTTTGATCCATACGCATATCTAAACGTGCATCAAAACGATAACTAAACCCTCGACTAGCTTCATCAAACTGAGGAGAGGATACACCTAAGTCTAACATTATTCCATCAATTTCATCAACCCCAAATTGGGATAATTTTTCTTTTACATTTGAAAAATTAGTATGAATAAATGTTACTTGATTACTTATTTCTTGCAAATGCTGTGCAGATTCTTGAATAGCTTCGATGTCACGATCAAGTGCATACAAATGACCTGTCGTTAATCTTTTCAAAATTTCACGACTATGACCACCTCTACCTAAAGTTCCATCCACGTAAATACCATCTTCTTGTATATGTAAACCTTCTATGCTCTCCTGTAATAATACACTGTAATGTTTCATCATAATAAGAACTCCGTTACACTCTCTGCTAAATCTTCAAAGGACGCATCTGCAATTTCATTCATAGATTCCCAATTTTCCTTTGACCAAATTTCTAAATGATTACCAGCACCAACAACGACACATTCTTTTACAAGTTGTGCCATACCTACTAATGATGATGGAATTAATACTCTCCCTTGGTTGTCAAATTCACATTCCGCTGCTTTTGAAGTCATCATACGGACAAACATACGTGCATCTTTTCTTGTGCTTGGAAGCTTTTGTAGTTGTTCATAAATCAATTCCCACTGTTGTTTAGTATATACATTCAAGCAGCCATCAAGTCCACGTGTAACGATGATCATATCACCTAATTCCTCACGAAACTTCGCTGGAATAATCATACGCCCTTTTTTATCAATATTGTGTGCGTATTCTCCGATAAACATAACCATCATCACCACTTTCTTCCACTTTCTGCTACTTTATACCACTATTATACCTTTTTTATTAGATTTTGTATATATATATTTACCTTTTTTTCACACTTTTTTCGTTACCGTTTTACAATATTTGCCCCCTTTTCCCTTCTTACACCATACGATAACAATCTCTTATATAAATGATTCTTATAAAAGTACTTCCTAACTCCATATCTACTTGTTTAAGTTTCTCATTATACAAAAAAAAAGTACCCTCAAAGGATACTCTACTCCAACTACTCTTCCCACTTTCAATATAATAATCTTATGTTAGAATAAACTCATTTGATTTTCATCTTGCATTCCATCTAATACACCAAGTGCTTCTAGCTTTTGGATCATTGTTTTACTTAAAGATGTTCGAGTCAAAAGATCTTTTTTTGATAAAAATGCACCATCATTTCTAGCATTTACAACACTATCTGCTACACTTTCTCCAAGTCCATCAATACTTGTAAAAGGAGGAAGAATCGCATTCTTATGTTCTGGATCAACAATAAAGGTTGTAGCTTGTGATCGCATGATATCAAGGTTAGAAAAACGATATCCACGTAATACCATTTCAAGCGCAAGCTCTAAACAGTTATAAATATCTAATTCCTTCTTTGTCACATCTTTTTTACTTTCATTATCTTGTAATTTCATTTGTATCTCATTCATTCTCTTTCTTATCGCTTGCTCACCTTTAACCATTGTATCAATCTCATAAGCATCACAGCGAATAGAGAAGAACATACAATAATAATATAACGGCTTATGAACTTTAAACCATGCAATACGTATTGCCATCATAACATAGGCAACAGCATGAGCTTTAGGAAACATATACTTAATTTTCTTACAAGATTCAATATACCAATCTTCTACACCATTTTCCTTCATATCAGGAATCCATTCATCTTTAATCCCTTTCCCTTTACGAACCGACTCCATAATGGTAAATGCAAGTTTCGGCTTTAATCCTTTATGTAATAAATACACCATGATATCATCACGACATCCAATCACACTCTTCAAGGTACATATTCCTTCATCGATTAAATCTTTTGCGTTCCCTAACCATACATCCGTTCCATGGGATAACCCGGAAATCTTCAACAATTCATCAAATGTAGTCGGCTTTGTTAATTCTAATATTCCACGTACAAAGGATGTACCAAACTCTGGTAAACCTGCTGCTCCTGTTTTCTCTGTATTTTTAGTTGTATCTATCTGAAGAGCATCTACACTAGAAAAAATACTCATCGTTGCAGGATCATTCATTGGGATCGTTGTTGGATCAATACCACTCATTTTCTCCAACAATTTCATAGCTGTAGGATCGACATGTCCTAAAATATCAAACTTTAATACATTATCATGGATATCATGAAACTCAAAATGTGTTGTCTTCCATTCCGCAAAAGGATTATTTGCTGGATATTGTACTGGTGTAAAATCATGTACATCCATATTTAAAGGAATGACAATAATTCCTCCTGGATGCTGCCCTGTTGTTCGTTTAACTCCTTCACACCCTTTTACTAACCTTAGCACTTGCGCATGACGTATCGTTCCTTCTATTCCCATCTCTTCCTCATAACCCTTGATGTACCCAAACGCTGTTTGTTGTGCAACTGTACCAATGGTACCTGCACGAAAAACATGGTCATCACCAAACACTTCTTTGGTATATGCATGGGCTGTCGGTTGATAATCACCAGAGAAGTTTAAATCGATATCCGGAACTTTATCCCCTTCAAACCCTAAAAAGGTTTCAAATGGAATATCTTGTCCATCTCCTCGAATAATTTCCCCACATTGAGGACATTCTTTATCCGGCAAGTCAAAACCAGATGCAACACTTCCATCTGTAAAAAACTCAACAAAATGACAATTCGGACAAACATAATGTGGAGCTAGTGGATTTACTTCCGTAATATCTGCCATTGTAGCTACAAAGGAAGACCCTACAGAACCTCTTGATCCTACCAAATATCCATCATCTAAGCTTTTCTTCACTAATAAATGAGAGATGTAGTAAACAACATAAAACCCATGACCAATAATACTTGTTAACTCTTTTTCTAGACGTTGTTCAACAATTTCTGGTAACTTAGGACCATACTTCTTATGAGCATTCTTATAACAAATATCACGTAACTTTTGATCAGATCCTTCCATATCTGGTGGATACAAACGATCTTTTACAGGATATACCGGCTCAATTTGTGCCGCAATAGCCCTTGTATTCGTAACTACCATATCATAAGCTCGCTGCTCTCCTAACCATGCATATTCCTTCAACATTTCTTTTGTGGTACGAAAATGTTGATCAGGAGCTTTAAATTTTCGACGTTTCTCTTGGTTATATACGTATAAGGGGTGACGAATTCCACCTATTGCTTGAGATGCTATATAAATGTCACGTATTTTCTTTTCATCTGGATGTACATAATGCGCATCTCCTGTAGCAACTACTGGTATTCCTAATTTATCCGCAACGGTAATAATTGCTTGTAAAATTTCTTTTAATCGCTCCACACTAGAAACAGAATGACGTTCCACTAAAAACATATAATTGCTCAGTGGCTGAATTTCCACATAATCATAAAACAACATAGCCTCTTCTAATTGTTTTTCATTACGCGTTTGTGCTATATCAAAAATTTCCCCATTCATACAAGAAGATCCAATCAATAAATTACCATTCACCCTTCTCTTCTGTATTTCTTTTCTTAAAATTCTTGGTTCCGCCACAACATTAGCAGAAAGCTTTCCATTATAAGATAAATATTGCGTATGCGATAATGTAACTAATTCAAATAATTCTTTCAAACCAGCTGCATTTTTAGCTAAAACATTCACATGTTTCTTACGTACCTTATGAAAACAAGCTTCACTTTGCATATCTTGTAGTTCTTTCAAATTATGAATATGTTTTAAATCATTTAACATATTCAAAAATGTTTCCGCCAGTATTTTAGCATCATAATCCGCACGGTGAGCCACTTCTTCATCATAGCGAATTCCATAACCACGAGCTATTTGACCTAGACGATACCCTTTACGATGCGCTTGCATACTTCTTGCAAGATCGAGCGTATCAATAACTGGGTTTTGTAATGGTTCACGTCCCATACGTATCAAAGCATCATTTAAAAAGTTATAGTCAAAATCTGCATTATGCGCAACTAAAACATAGTCTTTCATAAAATCTAAAATTTCATCTACACACTCTTCAAATGACTTTGCATCTTTAAGATGTTCATCACTTATTCCTGTAAATTCTGTCGTAAAGTCAGACAAAGGAACTGGTGGTTTAATAAATAACTGTAATGCTTGCACAAGCTTTCCATCCTGTACAATCTGTCCACCAAACTCAATAATATGATCAAACCTTGAAGATAACCCTGTTGTCTCTAAGTCAAAAACACAATATGTAGCTTCTTCTAATGATACTTCCTGCACATTTCTTACAATATTGAGTACAGGATCCACCATATTCATTTCCACCCCATAAATCATTTTAAAAGGATTTTGTGGATCACGTTTTTTATTAATTGCATTTACACAATGCTGTGCTTTTGGAAAGGCTTGTACTACCATATGATCGGTACACGCAATAGCATCCATTCCCCACTCATCTGCTGTTTGAATATATTCTTCAATACTACAAACACCATCCATCTCTGATAGCTTGGTATGTAAATGAAGCTCTACACGCTTTTCCTTCTCCTCATCTACACGTTTTACTTCTGGTATTTTTTCAATCACTTCTGGCATGAAAACAAGTTCACGTAAATATGAATCATACTCCACATTCCCATATGCACATACAAAATCACCAGTACCAATTTCTTGAAGAACCTCTTTTGTTGTTGCGCCACGCTCAAAACGTTTCATGACAATTGCATCATCTGTATCGGCAATCCATAATGTTTGAATATCTTTCCCATTACGAAAAGTACGTGTTTCACTATCAAATATCTTTCCTTTAATACGAATCTGATAACAAGTTTCAACAATATCACAAATATGAAAAGGAGCATATGTATCTAATCCCTTTTTCCCTCTAGGCTTAGCTTGATAGCTCTTTTTTTCCTCAAATACCTTTACAGGCTTTCCTTCTTGTGCTCTTACTTTTACACTTGCGACAGTACTATTTACCTTTAAATCCGCAGCCATAATCGTAATATGAAATCCGCAAGATGTTAAAAACTCTTCGACCAGATGTTTTCTTTGAATAACACGATCTCTCTCTTTTTCATCTGCTATTTTATATATAAGAAACTTTTGATCAAGTGAAGGAATATTCTCTTTAAACTCTTTATATTGCGGATATAATGATACAAAATGAGAAATATATTCTGAAAGTTGTGTTATTGTACACGTAGTATCTTTACATGTCATAAATAATTGTACACTACTTCTGGTAATTTTTCTTAGTCGTGTATAAAATACATACCACACCTCATATGGCAATATATGATCTAAAGAAAGCTCTACTTTCAATGTATTCCTTGCTTTATTGTAGACAGGTGTCATCGTAAATGAACCCTCTTTAAAATGTTCACAATCCGGACTATGAATGTCCATCTTCTTTACTAAATCAATCAGTTTTAGTTCCATCAAACTCCTCATTTCTATTTCCATCATCATACCATTTTTTACTACAAAAAAACAACAAAAGTTTATATTAATTACAGTAAAATTTAAGAGCTATATTCTTATAAATCATTTATTTTCATAACACCTTCTAAATAAAAAATGTATCTTTTCTCTTATGAGATTCGATACACTTTTTACTTTAAACTACTTCATCAGTATAATATACTATATCAAATGAAGAACAACTGCAAAAATAACAAAAATCATATTCCTATCTCTAATACTTCGATACAAAAATGTAAAACAGAATATGTATTACAGATACATACAATATTACGTAATTCTTTTCTTTTATTTCGTTATATTATTATTTTGATCCATTCTTAAACCATGACATTATAGAAATAACCCAACACAATAATACACCTATTAAAAATATATCAAAAGCTGAAAGCCCTTTTGTTACTGGCTTAATCCCTACTGATATTGTAATTGCTAAACAAATCAATGCTCCTACCAAAAAATAATAAACTTTTTCTTTCTTTTGCTTTTGGATAGCACATGTAAAAGCTATAATAAATAAGCTTATGGTAAATAATGTTATAAGTAACAAAAATGTTTGCATAAAACAACTTCCTCTCTTCCTATTTTTTATAATATTTCAATACTAAACTTATCTTAGTCCACAATAAAAAGCCCCCATTACCCCCTTATTTACTCACCTCATAATATTTTACATTAAGAGAAGGAATATTTTCTGTAACTTTAGTTAAACTCCTCGTTACTGCCTTAGTCCCTGTATAAGTTCCATAAAATATCACAACATCTTCTTTTATAAGACGTGAAGTGCTTTTACTACTATCAATAGATATATACCATTCTTTTTTCATAAAAGTGTTACTTTTCATAATGTCATAATCTTCATACACACGTACCTCACTTTTTGAACTACTCTCATTAACAATTTGTGCTACTTTACCAACTACTTTTATTGGTTTATTGATATAATTACCTGGATTACGTGTAAGTTCTTCCCATTCAACTGTTTGGGCTGAAGCTATAAAATCTTCTTTCTCTTTTTCTTTTCTCTTTGCCTCCTCTTGTTCTCTTGCAATTCTTGCTTCTTCTAACTTTTTATTTAAAGCAATTCGCTCTTCTTCTTGCTTCTTATTCTGCTCCGCAATTTCAGATGAATATGTATTTTTTATATCTAAAAGTTTATTTTTAATTTTTTCACTGTTCGATATCTTTTGTTGTCCTTTTTCTAATATATTCACAGCGGCCAAATAATCTTTTAGAGCAATATGATAATCAGAGAATAACAAGTACGCTTCCTCTTTTTGAGGATTATCCTCTAACTCCTTATCTAATATAGATTTAGCAATATCATAATTTCCATTGAGAATAGCACTTTCAGCTTGATTCATATGTTGTTTATATTCATCATTTATACTAAATACAGCTACAAAAATAACAAAACCAAACACTCCCATTAAAATTCGATAAATTATTCTTTTTTCTTTTAAAATACTTAAATCCATAACTCAATACCTTCTTCCATAAATTATAAAATTTATTAACTATATAAAGTAACCACTAATATGCACTTGATCATATTAGAAAGTATATAATTCTGTTAATCCTAAAATATAGATTAAAAACTAACTAGCCTTTTAAAATCTTTTAAATTTATTTTATTTCTTTTTTAAATAAAAAACAGGGATAATAGTAAATAATGTTAATTTAGCTAAGTAACATAGCTACTTAACTAAAAAATTATCATGTATTTCCACTTCATAATTTTATATACTATTTACTCGATTATCCGAAATATTATTCTCTTGGAAAACATACCCTTTTTCTAATAAATCATTTATGTATATTTTGTTATAGATAAAACTAAACACAATACTTGCCATTCCAAAAGTACATAAATTAGCTACAAGCATTATTAAAAACCACTTTCCATCTCCTCGCACTAATGGTACAAAAACTCCAAAAAACAATGTAGTCCAACTAAACCCATCTTTCACAATCCTCATCTGACCAATTTGATTTCTCATAACTCTTTTCATATAAAATTCCCTCCTAAACATTACATAAACTTAATTCTATATACTACCTTACCATTCCAAAGTAATTAAACAATCTCTTTTACTAGCAAACATATTATCGTAGAATTCTAATTCAATATAATTATTAGTGTCATTTAAGGCAAATGCCATTTGTCCACTTGTTTTTCTTCCAATACTAATTTGTTCTGGAGATTTTGTAGAAACAGGATAAGTTTCTAAACTATTACCACCCTTATCGTACGCTTTAAAGTGAGAATCAAAAATATATAGGTTCTCTTCTTGACTAATATTTTCATAACTATAATCAATTATAACAACCCGATCTGCTTTTTTATCAGAAAATCGATTTCGATCACTTGTTTCCATAATCTTATCAATTCTAAGGTTATAATCCCCTTCCTTTGTAGATATGTTTATTGTATCACCTAATGTATACACGTTTTTCTTTTTTTCCTCTGTTTGTTGTGTTGTAGGCTCCTCTTTATTCACATTTGTACTTGCCTGTTCTGCTTTAGAATCTAATGTATTTGCCTGCTGTGTTGTTGAACTCACTTTGTTCCCATTTATCATGGTTTGTGAAGAAGTTACTCCAATCAAAAGTACCATACAAACAAAAGATCCTATTGCCCCTGTTAAAAGTTTATAAATGTGCTTCTTCTCTTTTTCCTTAATAAAAAATATAGTTGCAATAATAATTAATATGACCGTAGATGCGGTAGCTATGTAATATAACCATTTAAATAAAGTAATCATTACTAACCTTCTCCTTTCCTAAATATTACATAAATTGATTTTATATATATATATATATATATATATATAATGTCAAGTAAATATTTTATGTTTATGATTAGAATATAAACATAAATGGTAAACTTACAAAATAAGGTACTGTTCTCACAAATAAAAATGCAATACTAATCGTATTGCATACATTTATCCATAGCTTTCCAACATAAACAATATAAAAAAGAGGATAACTAATAGTTATAAACCTCATGTTCTCCTCTTTTTATATAAGTCAAAAGGCATCTTAAATACCTATTCTATCTTTCTTCCTACATTGATATCATAATACTAACAATATAAGAAACTAATATAAGTAAACTGCTCATCCATACAATCATACGATTCTTTTTAAAATATAATAACATCATTACAAAAATGGTAGAGATAATACCGAATATAAGAAGATTCATTACTTCTGAAGTGTCCATAAAGATACTACCTTTGGTGTATATAATATCTCCAAAACATAAGATAGTAAAGTTAAACAAATTACTACCAATTACATTTCCAAAAGATGCATTATAGTTTCCCATACGTATAAGGCTAATAGACGCACTTAATTCTGGTAATGATGTCGCAACACCTAGAAAAATAGCACCTGCTACTGTAGTCCCTAATTGTAACTTTTCCGCAAGTTGATCTGTAACATTTGTCAACAAGATACTAACCGATACAAGCGCAATACTATATAATGCAAATCGTAATAAAATCTGACGTACGGATAATGTTGTTTTTGCTTCCTCATCATCACTACTTTGTTCATCATTACGTAGATTTATCACATTGAATATATATACCATAAGAATAGCTACTGTCATAATATTAATATTGATAAATCCAAACGATATACTCATTGGGTTTACCATCGCAAAAAAAGCAAGTATATACATCATGAAACTATAAATTAATGTATGCTTATGGGCATTCGCAACTTTAGATCGTTGATAGCCTGATACACTACACAACACTAAACCACCAATTACACATAAATTAAATATATTACTTCCTAGTACATTCCCTTGTACAAGCTCTGGTTTATCTAGGGATAGTACAGCTGTCAAAGAAGTAAATAACTCTGGTAAGCTGGTTACTGCCGCCAACATAATACCACCAATAAAAGCACCGGAAAGATTGGTCTTTTTATCTAATTCATCGACATAAAAGGAAAGTCTTACCGATAAAATAATAACTAAAATAGCCAAAACTATATATGAAAGATATACCATGATGATCGTCCTTTCTTACTATATCTTATATCGTAAACCTATGATAACAGAAAAATACTGCATGTCAATTCCTCTATTCTACTTCATCCATTAGTATACGCCTCTTTATACTCCCTCTATACACGATTCATTAAAATACATATTCACTATATCCCATACATGATTCTTGTGTAATCTTATTTCACCATTTTTTCAAATGCATTCTTAGCTGCCATCTGTTCTGCTTTCTTTTTTGAATTCCCACTCCCATAACCTAATACAATTTTATCCAATAACACAGCAACTTCGAAATGAGGTTCATTACTTGGTCCTTCTATATTTACAACTTTATAATGTACTGTCTTTCTTGTGTCTGACTGTATAAATTCTTGTAACTTCGTTTTATAATCCATAACTTTTTTATTCTTTAGACTCATACACTCTGGTGTTATAACTTTTTCTAATATTTTATCAACCCCTTGCATTCCTTGATCTAAAAAGACTGCCCCTAATACAGCTTCAAACATATCTGCTAATATAGAATCACGTTCTCTACCACCTGTTTTCTCTTCACCAATACCTAACAATAAAAATTGAGATAATCCTAATGTTCGATTGTATTGTGCTAATGCACTTTCACAAACAAGTTGTGCACGTAATGTCGTCATTTGACCTTCACTTAATATTGGCTCAACCTGAAATAGTCTTTTCGTTGTCCAAACTTGTAATACTGCATCTCCCATAAACTCAAGACGTTCATTATCACATGTAACCTCTCGATGTTCATTTACATAAGAAGAATGAGTAAGTGCTTCCATGATTAAGTTTCGCTTTTGCATATGAATATCCATAGTATGTAACCAATCAAAAATATCCTTCATATATAACACCTCTTTCCTATTCATTTCTTTAATCCAAGCTACTGCCATTTTGTATATGCTCTTCTACAAATGATGCAATAACAGGATACTCTGATAGATTCTCTAATAAATATACAGCATCTTCTCTAGCGACTTCTAGTATATTCGCATCTTGTATCACATCTCCTAAAATAAAGCCTGGAACTCCACTTTGACGCGTACCTAGTATATCTCCAGGTCCTCGTATCATTAAGTCTTTTTTTGCGATTTCAAAACCATCTTGACTATCCACACAAATTTGTAGACGTTTTACACTATCTTCATCTTTGGTATTGGATAGTAAATAACAATATCCTGGTAATGTCCCACGCCCCACTCGACCACGAAGCTGATGTATTTGCGATAACCCAAAGCGATGAGCATCATAAATAATCATAATATTGGCACCTTTAACATCCACACCTACTTCAATAACCGTTGTAGATACAAGTATGTGTAACTCTTTCTTTAAAAATGCATCCATAACCATATCTTTTTGTTCTGCGGACATTTTACCATGTAATAAACCAATTTGATATTTCTTTCCTAAGCTTTCACATAATGCAGCATATACATCATTTACATTTCGGACTTCAAACTCTTCGTTTTTTTCAATAGCAGGGCACACAATATAACATTGATTGCCTTCATCTATTTTCTTAAGTACATCTTGTAAAATAGACTGTATAGAATTAGAACGTACAAGTGTTGTTGTAATTGGCATTCTTCCTTGTGGTAATTGTTGAATAGTCGATACATCCATATCACCATATAAAGATAAAGCTAAAGTTCTAGGTATAGGAGTTGCACTCATCAATAAAAAATCAACTTTCTCCCCTTTTTCTACTAATTTTCTGCGCTGATCTACACCAAAGCGATGTTGTTCATCCGCAATAACAAGTCCTAAATCATAAAACGATACATCATCTTGAAATAAAGCATGAGTTCCAACTAAAATATCAATTTTATTCTCTTTTAAACGCTCTAAAACATCTTTCTTTTCTTTTCCTTTTCGTGATGAATATAGTACATCTATTTGAATATCTACATCTTGAAATATCTTCTTAAGGTTACGAACATGTTGCTTAGCTAACAAC
>CAZQFM010000015.1:0-5471 GCA_964592705.1 uncultured Erysipelotrichaceae bacterium | reverse complement strand
TCCGTAGGTGCCATAAAAGCTACTTGCTTATGAGCTAACACACATGCATACATGGAAAATGCTGCAACTAATGTTTTCCCACAACCAACATCTCCCTGTACCATACGATACATCACTTTATCACTTTTTAAATCTTGTAAAATATTATCTATACAATGTTTTTGATCTTCCGTTAACGAAAATGGTAATGACTTTTCTAAATCCATTACATCTTCCATACGAAAATCTTTCTGATTCCCTTTTATAATAAGCGTATCTTTCGCTTTCATGGACTGCATACGCAATTGAAACTTCAAAAATTCTTCATACTTCAAGTGTCGCAAACTTTGTTTTACATACTCATAGCTAATGGGTTGATGGATATAGTAAAGGGCATCTTTTCTTGACAGTAAACAATACTTTTCTTTTAAATAAGACGGTACAAAATCATCCAATTCATGTTGAAGTATTTCATGTGCTTTTATCGCATAGCGTTTCATATCTTTTTGTGAAATTCCATCTTTTAAATGATATACAGGCTCTATCCCTACTTGTTCACGCAGAGGCTTAAAATTATATTGTAAAGCAGTAATTGCGGATCCCCCTTCATACTTTCCTATAATCGTAATAGTAGCTCCTATTTTGAAACTAGATACCCATGGTCGATTAAATAAAGAAATATCAAACTCTTGTTCATGAGCCATTATTTTAAATCGAGTGATACTTCGCCTACCTGCAAACCGTATTACTCTAGCACGATTCAATATCACACCCTCTAATGCTACCTTCATTCCCTTTTCCCATTTCGAATATGGTATATCTTCTATTTGTTCATAACGATAAGGATAATGCGTTAATAAATCATGTGCTGTGAAAATATTCATGGTTTCTAGAAGTTGCCGTCGATTATCGGATATGCGCAATTTTTTTAATTCCATGAAATCACCTCTCCCTCATTATATCGTGTATTCCTCCTTCCTACAAATAAAAAATGAGGAAGATTATAACGAATCTTCCTCATTATTCTTATTGTATCGTAACAACATACATATCATCTTTTACATCAAGATAAACACCTTTATCTTTACAAGCACCTTCCTCAATCATCTTTCTTGCGATTAATGTTTCGATATGACGCTGAATATAACGCTTCATTGGACGAGCTCCATATACAGGGTCTACTCCTTCTTTCATAATCTTTTCATATACTCGTTCAGTGATGTGTAACGATAAATCTTTATTAGCTAAGCGCTCGCTTAACTGTTGCATAAATTTATGTGCAATCTTATATAACACATCATCTTTTAATGCATGGAAAACAACAATTTCATCAATTCGATTAATAAACTCCGGTTTAAAATATCCTTGTACAGCTTTTTTATAATTCTCTTCACGATTATGTTCATCAAATGCAAATTGTGCTCCTAAATTACTTGTCATAATTAACAATGTATTTTTAAAGTCAACACATACTCCTTTTGAATCAGTAATACGTCCATCATCTAAAATTTGTAGTAACACATTAAATACATCTGGATGCGCTTTTTCTACTTCATCAAATAATATGATGGCATAAGGATTTTGACGAACAGCTTCACTTAATTGTCCTCCTTCTTCATATCCAATATATCCTGGAGGAGCTCCAATTAATCTTGATACACTATGTTTCTCCATATACTCACTCATATCAATACGTATAATATGAGATTCACTATCAAATAATTGTTCAGCTAGCGCTTTTGCGACCTCCGTTTTACCAACTCCACTTGGCCCCAAAAATAGGAACGATCCAATCGGGCGATGCTCATCTTGGATTTGTGCCTTACTCCTTATAATAGCATCACTTACTAGTTGTAAGGCATGATCTTGTCCAATAACTCTTTTTTGTAATACTTCTTGTAGTTGTAATAACTTCACACGCTCACTTTCTACTAGACGCGAAACTTCAATCCCTGTCCATCGTGAAACAATTTTCGCAATAAGTTCTTCATCTACGATTTCCTGAATCATAGCCTCTTGCTTTTCTTTTTCACTATGAGCCTTAATTTTTTCCTCTAAATCAGGGATAATTCCATACTGTAACTTAGCCGCATCTTCATAACGTGCCTCATTTTGTGCTTTTTCTAAATCCAATCTTGCTTTTTCTAACTTCATCTTATCTTTTTTACTATTAGCAAGCTCCCCTTTTTCATCTTCCCACTTCGTATATAATGCCTCTTTACGCACTTTTAATTGCGATAACTCTTGTGATATTTGTTGTACTCTTTCTTTTGCTTTTTTATCTTTCTCCTGTTTCAAAGCAGCTTCCTCTATTTCAAGCTGCATAATTTTTCGCATGAGTTCATCCAATTCCTGTGGCATAGATTCCATTTGTACACGTAAGGTTGCACAAGCCTCATCCACAAGATCAATTGCTTTATCTGGAAGAAAGCGATCATTAATGTAGCGATTACTAAAAACAGCACTACTTACTAAAGCTTCATCTAAAATTTTAACACCATGATAAGATTCAAAGCGATCTTTTAATCCTCGAAGAATACTAATTGTATCATTAAGCGTTGGTTCCTTTACCATTACTTTTTGAAAACGCCTTTCTAAAGCAGCGTCTTTCTCAATATACTGACGATATTCCTGAAAAGTTGTAGCACCAATACAACGTAATTCTCCACGTGCTAACATAGGCTTTAATAAATTCGCTGCATCCATACTACCTTCACTCTTACCTGCGCCTACTAAATTATGCAATTCATCAATAAATAAAATGATATTTCCTTGTGCTTGTTTTACTTCATCTAAAATAGCTTTTAAACGTTCTTCAAATTCACCACGATATTTTGCCCCAGCAATTAAGGATCCCATATCCAATTCAATTAAACGCTTTTCTAATAGAGATTGTGGCACATCTCCTTTCATAATTCTCCAAGCAATTCCTTCTACAACCGCTGTCTTTCCAACACCTGGTTCTCCAATTAAGACAGGATTATTCTTCGTCTTTCTTGATAAAATTTGGATAACCCTTCTAATTTCATCATCTCGTCCAATAATAGGATCAATTTTTCCATTTTTCACATCTTCTACTAAATCTCTTCCAAATTTGGATAGAGCTTCTATATTCAATTCTGCATTTGGTGTATCCATAGTTCTTCCTCCCCTTCTGATTAGCTCTTCTTCTTTACACTTAGCTTCCTGTATAGGAAATTTCTTTCTTAATCGTTTGGCAATATGTGAATGGTGAAACATAAGTGCTATCCATAAACTTGCAACACTCATGTATTGTTCAGCAATTTCATCACTCCACTCTTGCGCCTTTTTTATCGCCCGTACAACATCATCTGTCAAATGAGGTTGTGCACCTTTTACAATAGCTATCTTTGATAACTCTTGTTCAATAATTTGTAAAGCTTCCTGCTTATCTATTTGTAATCGTTGATAAAGACCATTCAAAACATCATCTTCAAATATCACTTTTAATAAATGAATCGTATCCACAGATGCATGAGACATCTCTTCACATAACGTTATTGCACGCATAAATATTTCTTGTAATCTTTGTGACATCTTTTCTAAATTCATGATATCCCTCCTTTTTAGCACTCTAACTAATCAACTGCTAACTTTATTATACCACAACTTTTAGCACTGTCAATAAAAGAGTGCTAAAAGTTGTGGATAGTTATATGTTAATATTTACCATTTTTAACAAAATCTTAACAAATGCTTAATCTTTCTTTTGGTATACTAGCTATGTTGAAAAAGGTAAGAGAACCTTATATCTACATAGTAGTATTATTATAGGAGGATTTTATGGAATTATCATCTCTTTTAACACTTCTTGGGGGATTAGCCTTATTTATGTATGGTACGCATATGATGTCTAATGGACTTGAACAAACTGCTGGTGATAAACTGAAAAGCATATTAGAAAGATTAACAAAAAATCGTTTCTTAGCTGTTTTAGTTGGTGCTGGAATTACTGCGGTTATACAAAGCTCCTCTGCAACAACTGTAATGACTATTGGTTTTGTAAATTCAGGATTAATGAAACTTCATAAAGCCGTTTGGATTATTATGGGAGCTAATATTGGTACAACGATTACAGGACAATTAATTGCCCTTGATATTAAAATGATTGCCCCTATCTTCGCTATCATTGGTACCGTTATGGTTACCTTTATGAAAAACAAAAAAATCAATCATATCGGAGATGTGATTGCTGGTTTAGGGGTTTTATTTATTGGTATGGATTTAATGGGAACTGCTATGGCACCTTTAAAAGACAATCAAGCATTCATTCATCTCATGACAACTTTCTCAAATCCTATCTATGGTATTTTAGCGGGTGCTATTATTACTGCTATTATACAAAGTTCTTCTGCTTCTATCGCTATTTTACAAACACTTGCATCACAAAAGTTAATTTCATTACAATCTAGTGCCTTTGTACTGTTTGGTCAAAATATCGGAACATGTGTCACAGCCTTTCTTGCCTCTTTAGGTGGTAATCGTAATGCAAAACGTACAGCACTGATTCATTTATTATTTAACTTTTTCGGTACTGTTGCCTTCTTATTCATTTGTCTTGGAACTCCTTTTATTTCCTTTGTGGAACATTTAACTCCAGACTCACCTATAGCACAAGTCGCAAATATACATACTATCTTTAATATTACTACTACATTATTAATATTACCATTTGGTGAAAAATTAGCCGATATTACGCTACGTCTTTTACCTATATTACCAGAAGAAAAAACATTCTCCTCTACAATGGTAGATGATATACCACTTGGAGCATCTAGTATTGCTGTTGCAGAACTAACTACCTATTTAAGACAAATGTTTAAAACAACACAAAAAAGTTTTGATAGTATTTCTGCTACCTACCTACTTGGCGCAAAATGTGATACTCCATATATTAAAAAGAATGAAGATTATATCAATGCATTGAATTTACAAATTTCAGAATTTATGACGAAATTATCACATCTCGACTTACAAGAAAGTGAACAACAACGTTGTAACCTCATCTTTAAGTTAGCTTTAGATGTAGAACGTATTGGTGATCATATTATGAACTTACAAGAGTATGGTGTTATGTTAAATCATAAAGAAATTACATTTGAAGATTCTATTCAAGCAGAAATGGAACAAATAAAAAAGACGATTGATAAAGCATATCAAATACTACAAACCCAACACCTTTACCAAAATAAAACATCTCTTGAACAAGTTGAACAACTAGAACAAAGTATGGATGACATGTGTAGACTTTTTAGAGAAAACCAAATTAAACGTTTAAAAAATGAACAATCAGATTCAAAAACAACAGTCATCTACAGTGACTTACTCACAAATGTAGAGCGTATCTGTGACCATATGATGAATCTTGCACAAGCATTATATACAGTAGATGTTGATTTACAACAAAAGAAATGATAAAAAGGGTTCTTTAACATTTAGTGTTGGTGAAGAGAAATCTAAACAATATAAGT
>CAZQFM010000014.1:17518-18866 GCA_964592705.1 uncultured Erysipelotrichaceae bacterium | reverse complement strand
TTTCTATTTCGCAATTTCTTGTGCTTCATGTAAGAGTTGTGTATAAGCATAATTACCATACACGTACGCAACTTTCGCAAGCCCTTGAGAAACTAATAACTCTTGTAATAAAATACCATCTACATACACCCAAACAAGATGACGCCCATATTTATCTGCCTTATCACTTCCTTGATCATATTCTAGTATAATCTTATTAGCTGATTGTAAAGTATTACAAGTTAATGCACTAGCTTCTTTTCCATAAGGTTCTTTTTCTTTTGTATACTCTGGTGTATCGATGGCTAAAAAACGAGCAGTAACATCCTTACCATCTATCAAAAAATGAGCTGTATCACCATCTGTACATTTTGATAATGTCGCATCTACTTGTGAATTTGCATGAATAGGTAAAATAGCTAAACTAATACAACATGTAAGACAAAGTAATATTTTCATGTTTACCTCCATTGCCCCACACCATATATACCTATTATGTTTTTTATTTTACCATACCATCATTATTAAATACAGTATAATCTTATTTCACATTATTGTTCTTCATCTGAAATATGATTTAATAAATTCATTTGCATCTCATATAATTTTGAAGATAAGTTGACATAGTGCTTATGAGGATTTTCAAAACGCTTTTCCTCTTCCCACATATGATCATAAATCTGTTTTTGTACATACTCACGAATCTCATCCAATGTCGGACAATCATATACACACTTACCTTTTTCAAAGATAGGAGTGAGTAATTCCTCCACAATAAATCCTTTTTTCGTCATACGCTGTTCCCATGTTTTTTCTGGATTAATAAAATAATAATCATGATTCGGATCTATTACTTCATCATGCATAGTTAAAACATCCATTATCATAAAACCTGTTTCAGGATTCATGATACGCCATACTCTTTTGAGTCCTGGAAATGTTATTTTCTCAATATTTTCACTTTTCTTAATACGTGGTTTCCACTCGTATGTTCCATCCTCTAATGCTTCCTTTACAGCAGTTAATTTATATACACCACCGAATACAGGATCTGATTTAGCTGTTATAAGTCTTTCTCCAATACCAAAGACATCAATTTTAGCTCCTTGTGTAATAAGAGAATGAATCAGAAATTCATCAATACTATTCGATACAATAATTTTACAATCTTCCATTTGATGCTTATCTAACTCTTCTCTTACCTTCTTTGATAAATATGCTAGATCTCCAGAATCTAGTCGTACACCTTGTAAACGTTTCCCACGAGGTTCCAAATATTCTTTCGCAAGCTTAATCGCATTAGGCAAACCAGAATGTAATACATCAAACGTATCAATTAATAAACTACAATTATTTTCATATACTTTCG
>CAZQFM010000014.1:0-17508 GCA_964592705.1 uncultured Erysipelotrichaceae bacterium | reverse complement strand
GTATTACCAAACATTTGGATCCAAGAGTGTGCCATAGTACCAACAACAGGCACTGAGAAATATTGATTGGCAGATAAGGTCGCAGTTGCATCTACTCCACCAATATAAGCTGCACGCGCTCCAAAATTAGCCGCATCAAAGCCTTGTGCACGTCTTGCGCCTAGTTCCATTACTATACGATCACCTGCTGCACGTTTCATACGATTCGCTTTCGTCGCAATAAGACTTTGATGGTTAATAATGACAAGAAGTGCTGTTTCTATAAGCTGTGCTTCCATAATATTAGCCTTTACGGTTAGTAAAGGTACTTTAGGATACACTGGTGTTCCTTCACGCACTGCATAAATAGAGCCATGGAAACGAAAGTTTTCTAAATATGTTAAAAAAGCTTCATCAAAACGTTGTAAAGAACGTAAATATGCAATATCATCACTGCTAAAGTGTAATCCTTCAATATATTGTATAATTTGTTGTAAACCAGCAAATATTACAAACCCTCCACTATCTGGTACTTTTCGAAAAAACAAATCAAAGGCTACCTCTGTATCTTGCATATCATTTGATAAATACCCTTGGCTCATTGTTAATTCATAAAAATCCATTAACATTGAAATATTTCTTTCATCTCGAATATTATACTGCCCTATTTTTTTCATATATCCTTCTCCTATTATCAGCCTTATGACATTCTTTACCATTTAATACTTTTCATACATTTTTTCTTATTCATTTACCTGTAAGCATTATATACTTATTATATCTATTGCGTCAATATACCATTATAATGATAAAAATAATAAAAAGCCCTATTTTGCTACATGCATCATAAGGCTTCTTATATTATATATTGTTCTTTACAGCTTCTACAATATGCTGAGCTGTTAATCCATATTTTAATAATAAATCTGCAGGTGTCCCACTTTCTCCAAACGTATCAGCAATCCCAATCATAACTTGTTTGCAAGGAGCTTTTTGCGATAATACCTCTGCAACTGCACTTCCAAGCCCACCAATGATACTATGCTCTTCACATGTTATAATCACATCATGTGTTTGTGATAATTCAATAAGTAATGCTTCATCAATAGGCTTAATCGTATGCATATCTACAACCGTAGGCTGTATTCCTTCCTTTACTAATTGCTCTTGTGCCAATAATGCCTCTTGAACCATGATTCCACAAGCTACAATTGCAACTTTTTCACCTTTATGTAGTATATTTCCTTTCCCTAACGTAAATGGCACAGGATGAGAAGTATATACTTCCTCTACACCACTTCTTCCTAAACGAACATAACATGGACCATCATATTCATATACTGCTTTTACTGCTGCACTTGCTGCATTCGCATCTGCTGGACAAACAACTAACATATTAGGAATTCCACGCATTAAAGAAATATCTTCCACTGTTTGGTGAGAAGCTCCATCTTCTCCTACCGTTATCCCTGCATGAGATGCACAAATTTTCACATTTAGTTTAGGATAAGCGATAGAATTACGAATTTGTTCATAAGCCCTCCCTGTCGCAAACATGGCAAAACTAGATGCAAACACCGTATTTCCACTAGCTGCCATACCTGCTGCAACTGCCATCATATTACTTTCGGCAATCCCCATATTAAAATGTCGCTCAGGTGCTACACGTTTCATCATACCCGATTTTGTTGAACCAGAAAGATCTGCATCTAACACTAAAATATGATCATCTTGAGCTGCTAACTCCATCAATGTCTTACCATAGGCTTCTCTTGTCGCTATTTTAGCCATTTTTAACATCCTCCTTCTAATTCTTTTATAGCTTCTTCACATTGCTCTACACTTGGAGCTACTCCATGCCAGCTATATTGATGTTCCATAAAAGAAACCCCTTTTCCCTTAACCGTTTTTGCCACAATAACAGTTGGTTTTCCTTTTATCATTTTCGCTTCTTCACAAGCCTTAATTACTCCTTCTATATCATTTCCATCTTCTAGCATAATAACATGCCAACCAAATGCTTTAAACTTCTCATCAATTGGTGTAGGATTCATAACATCACAAACATTCCCATCGATTTGTAATCCATTAAAGTCTACAAATGCCAATAAGTTATCCAGCTGATAATGTGCTGCACACATAGCTGCTTCCCATACCTCTCCTTCTTGTAATTCCCCATCACCAAGAAGTGTATAAATGCGATATGGCTTTTGATGTACTTTATTCGACATTGCCATCCCCACAGCTGTACTAATTCCTTGTCCTAATGATCCTGTAGACATATCAATACCATCCAATTTTCTCATACTAGGATGCCCTTGTAACCTTGAACCTATTTTTCGAAATGTCAATAACTCCTCTTCAGAAAGAAGCCCTTTTTCGCATAATACAGAGTATAAAACAGGAGATGCATGTCCTTTCGATAATACAAAACGATCTCTTTCTATACTTTGCACATTTTCTTGTGTAATATCCATTTGCGTAAAATAAATAGCAATCATCATCTCTACTGCAGAAAGTGATCCCCCAGGGTGACCAGATTTTGCTTCCGTCACCATTTTTACAATATTTTTTCTTATATTTACTGCATGTTTTTTTAATTCGCTTACTAGCATCCAATATACCTCCGTTTTCTCATCTATTATACACTGTTTGTAGCTATATTTCTATTCCTGTGGCGCAAATAATGATAACTGTACCTTCTTCTTTTCTTCATCAATATGAGATACCCATACACGTAATATATCTCCAATAGAAACGATTTGTGAAGGATGTTGCACTCTTTGTCTACTCATTTTTGATATATGAATTAACCCATCTTCTTTCAGTCCAATATCCACAAAAGCCCCAAAGTCTACAACATTACGCACAACACCTTCTAATTGATCACCAATATGTAAATCTTCTAATGTTAGTACATCACTACGTAATAATGGACCATCATACTGATCACGATAATCACGTAAAGGTTGTGCAATACTATCTATAATATCCTGTAATGTATATTCATCACATGCTAAACGTTTACTCAAATCAGAAGAATCGATATGTTGTAGTGCATCGATTGCTTTCTTACTTCCCATATCTTGTGTTTGTAAATTCATTTCCTCTAATACCTGTTTAGCAATACTATAACTTTCTGGGTGAATAGAAGTTCTATCTAAAACTTCATTACCATCTTCAATACGCAAAAAACCGGCTGCTTGTTGAAAAGCCTTTGCACCAATCTTTGGTATATCTTTTAATTGAGAGCGATTCGCTAAAGGACCATGTGTCTCCCGATACTCAACAATAGATTTGGCCGTTGCACTTGTAAGCCCAGAAATATGTTTTAAAAGTTCAATAGATGCTGTGTTTACATTTACACCAACACGATTGACAGCTTTTGAAACAACAAAAGATAGACGCTCTTTCAATCGAGCTGTCGCTAAATCATGTTGATATTGCCCAACACCAATTGACTGAGGATCAATTTTAATTAATTCTGACAATGGATCAACAATCCTTCTAGCAATACTAATTGCTGATCTTTGCTCTACTTGTAAATGAGGAAACTCATCTCTTGCTAATGTAGAAGCAGAATATACCGAAGCACCAGCTTCTGAAACAATCGTATAAGCAACGTTTAGATGATGTTCTTTAATAAGATCTGCGACAAATCGTTCACTTTCTCTACTAGCTGTACCATTTCCTATCGCAATAATATCAATTGCATATTCTTTTACTAAAGATAATAGTATTTGTTTCGCTTCTTCTACTTTCGCATTCGGTTGATGAGGATATATCACACTCACCTTTAACATCTTCCCTGTTTGATCAATAACAGCTAATTTACAACCTGTACGATATGCTGGATCAAATCCTAATACCCTTTTATTCTTCATTGGTGGTTGTAATAATAAACGCTCTACATTCAATGAAAAGATATCAATGGATTGTTCCTGTGCCTTCTCACTTAACTCTTTACGTATTTCACGTTCTACACTTGGAAATGCTAATCGTTTCAATCCATCACTAACAGCATCCGAAAGAATATCCACTACACACGTTTGTTTGTGCTTTAAAAATCGTTTTATTGTCCATTGCACAATATATTCTTTATCATAATCGAAAGATACACTTAGAACTTTTTCTTTTTCTCCACGATCAATCGCCATAATACGATGAGATGCTAAAGTAGAAACACGTTCATTATAATCATAATACATCTTATAAATTTTTCTCTCATCTCCATGATTCTTCTTTGCTTTTGTAATCATCTTTCCATAACGCTCTATACTTGTACGAATACGATTACGAACACTTGCATCATCACTTGCCATTTCCGCAATAATATCTTTTGCCCCTTGCAATGCTTCCTCAATGCTTCCTACTTCATCATTCAAATAACGCATTGCTTCTTTTTCTATATTAGCAGATACTGGTAAGGTAAGTATCCACTTAGCAAGCGGCTCCAACCCTTTCGCAATAGCATCTGTTGCACGTGTTTTTCGTTTTTGTTGATAAGGACGATAAATATCTTCTACTTGTGATAACTTCTCACATGCTGCAATGGCAGATCGAATATGATCATCCAATTTTCCCTGTTGATCAATTAAACGCAATACATCCTCTTTTCGTTCTTTTAATTTTACTTGATATTCATATTGTTCCTGTATCACACGAATCTGTTCTTCATCCAAACCTTTTGTCACTTCTTTACGATATCGTGCAATAAAAGGAACGGTATTCCCCTCTTCTAATAATGATAGTGTTTGTACAATTTGTTGTACACTTATATTTAACTCTTCTGCGATTGGTTCTATGATTTGTTGCATATCTTACCTCTTCACTTTAACACTAGAATACTCTCACCTGGATTTATCGTTACAAGTACTTTTTGTACTCGCTTATGATGATATTGTTTACGTATATAAGACTGTAAACTTGTTCCACCTTGATACCCATGAATAACAATTACTTCCTTTATATGCGTAGGTAATTGATCAATACAATAATCCAAATACTTCTTTACTTCCATCCTGGAAAAACCATGAATATCAATTTGATGCTGCATAAACATTCCTCTCTTACATACTCTTTCTATTATATAAAGAATATCATAAGAATACAAGGTAATTAAATACACCTACCTACATTCAATATTCATATTTTTCAACACAACATCTTTTTTCATTTTCTACTTGCAAAATATAAACATTCATGTTATTATAGTGTAGCAATGCCTAAATAGCTCAGTTGGTAGAGCATTCGGCTGTTAACCGACAGGTCACAGGTTCGAGTCCTGTTTTAGGCGCCATTGTAATAACAACACCTAGAAATAGGTGTCTTTTTTTATTATATAAGCTTTCTATTCGCCATAATCTTATAAAACAAAAAGCCTCTATCTAGAGAGGCTTTTTCCGTTCTTATTTAGCTCCTAATGCAGCCATTGTAATATAGTTATATGGCTGGTTAAAGTGAGGAAGGAAGAAGATATCCAATAATTTCAATTTATCAATTGTAAGTTTTTCTTGGATCGCTAAAGAGAACATGTGTAATCCCATAGACATATCATATGTAGATGCCATTTGTGCTCCTAAGATTCTTCTTGTTGTTTTATCATATACAATACGTACTTTTACAGAATCATTTGTACGAATAAATCCAGGTTTTTGTAAATCTTCAAAGTCTGTAGAAACAGCATCAAAACCTAATTTTTTTGCTCTTTCTAAGTTAATTCCAGTAGAAACCATGTGTAATCCATAAATACTAATACCATTTGATCCTTGTACACCAATACCAGGAAGTTCTGTACCTGATGCATTATGTGCCGCAATAATACCTGAACGTACAGCATTTGTAGCTAAAGCAATATAGCTTGTTGATTCAATAGCATTATCATAAACGGTAGCACAGTCTCCAATTGCGTATACATCTTTTACGCTTGTTTCTTGTTTTAAGTTAACTTTGTAAGCACCATTTGTAAATAGTTCTAAGTGGTCTTTTCCTAATGTATTATTTGGTCTAAATCCAATTGCTAGAATAACCATATCTGCATCATAAGTAGCTTTATCTGTTGTAACAGATTCTACTTTTCCAGTACCATTGATACTTTGAACTGTTTCATTGAAAGCTAATTTAATATTGTGTTTTGATAGATTAACTTCCATGTCTTTAGAAAACTCTTTATCATAGTAGTTTGCTAAACATGTATCAGCACAATCAATCATAGTAACTTCTTTTCCACAACGTTCAAATGCTTCCGCAAGCTCTACACCAATGTATCCTGCACCAACAACAACGATACGTTTGATACTTTCATCTTGTAATTTGTCAATAACTTCTGCAGCATTTTGGTATAACTTTACCATTTGTACATTTTCAAGGTCTTTTCCTGGAATGTTTGGTACAATTGGAATTGATCCAGATGCAATAATTAGTTTTTCATAGCTTTCGCTAATTTCTTGTCCATCTTTTGTTACAGCATGAACTGTTTTTTCATCATAGTTTACAGATGTTACCATTGTTTCCATATGAATCGTAGCACCTTTTGCTTCTAATTTTTCTTTAGATGAATAAAAGAGTCCTTCTGCTCCATCAATTTGATTTCCAATCCAAAGTGCCATTCCACATCCCAAAAAGCTAATGTTTGAATTTTGGTCAAAAACAACTACTTCATGTTCTTTATAGTTGTCTAGAATTGTGTTGATTGCAGCTGTTCCTGCATGGTTAGCACCGATTACAACAATCTTACTCATAAATACGCCTCCTGTAATTACTTTATCTAAATTCTTCACTTTATACAGCCACTCATTCGATATACATTGATATCCCGATATAAGCTTTCCCTAATAATCAAGATTAAAACCTGCTATTTTCGCTAATAAATGTATATCCAATCGTAGATGCATATTTAGTATAACATTATTCCTCACATGTATCAAAGATAATGCTCATTTTTTCACAAGATTTATATTCTTACCATTCAACAGCATGAAATACTATTGAAAAAGGCTACCTTTTCATACTTTTACGATTTCTTTTTCTGCCTCAAAAATATGAAAAAAGCCTATAAACTCATAGAGTACTTCCAAATGATTGGAGTACATCTATTTCGTTATAGACTTTTTCTTACTCTATAATATATTCAAATTCATACTTATAATAGAGCTCTCTATCATATAAAATGCTTTTGCATCCTCTTATAATCTTCTAAAGATACTATCAAACATTTCAATATATTATATTATTTTTTATACTTACTTACAAATCTAGAGAAGTTTTCGGCCTGATATGGAATTGATTTAATTTTCTTTCTTACAGTTAAACGTATATCTTCATCATTGTTCAATTTGATATCAACGCCCATTTCTTTTACATTTCGCGCAACTACTTTTATATCAGTGATATTCTCATTTTTAATAAAAATAAAATCATCTAATTGTGGAATCATTTTTTCTGCTTTCGCTCCAACCATCATAGCATTACGTCTATCAGAACTGCTACCATACTTAAGAGGAATTAATCCTAGCCCCTTTTCTGTTTGATTTATTAAATATCCTTCTGGCGTTTTATCATCTTTTTTTCTAAACATTTCAATTAAAAATGCAATAACAACAGCAAGAATCATTCCAACAAGAATACCAAAAAGAAACGTTCCAAAAAACACAGCTATAAATATTATTACGTATATCGTATTATTCATTTTTTTACTACTACAAAAGTAACAATTTTCTTCGCCTATACAATCTACTTTTTTAAATAACTCTTTCACATTTTCTAATGTATCAAATTGATTCATTTCATTACCTTTCCTTTCTTCAATTACTCTATTTAGAGTACATTATCCCTAGGAACTTGTCAACCACTCTTTAAAAACTACTACCATTTTTATATGATTCCAAAATGATAATGTCTTTATGTAACGAAATTGATTTTGTCTCAAATACGTATTATGATGAACCTTTCTATAAAGGAGAGGTTTGTATGAGAAAGGTTGTATTAAATGAATCATTCATAAATTAACTTAAGAAATTTATCTATCCAACTAAAACCATTGTCAAAAGTATTTCTTCATATTGAGTAATTACTAAACACTTATAAAATGTTTCTGGACTTCCATATACTGATATCAGATTTTTTCATTATGCTCTGTATATGATTTCACCTGATTCCATAACGTATTATATTCATCAACTACCTTATGTAGAAGTATAATTAAATTTTCCTCTATTATACAGAAAGTAAATTATTCCGTTAATTAATTTACTTTGTAAGCCTAACACCTCAACATAAGCCTTTCCAATATGTATCGCTCTTGTATACCTATATACTAAATCATCAGCTCAATCAAAGGTTACAAAGTAATTTTTTGAATAATTTCACTTCCTCGTGTCTCTTTTTCTCCCCTCCAACAACACCTTGATTTAGATTTTCTTCATATACTGCACCACCTATTTATATATAGGAATTAGACTATCATTGGATATATTGTTTTTATCTATTTTTTATTATTTCCTCTTTCTCACATATTTCTTTCAAAAAGCTTTTGTATCTTGTCAAAAGGGATGATATCTTTTCGATCATAAAGATCAGTATGATTAGCATTTAGTATAATAAATATTTCTTTATTATCCCCTTCTAATTTTTCAAAAGCCTCTTGGATAAAATAAAGTGAATGTGCCTTTTCCCCATAAATTAATAGACATGCATTTTGAATTTCATTCGCATACTGTAAGATTGGCAAAGTACTGTTGTAACACTCTATCCGTTATTTGAATTAAGTGATCGTTTACGATAACCTCTTGGAGTTTTATAATAAGCATAATAACCTTTTACAAACTGTGGTGCATCATTAGGAAGTGGATTGATAACGCCTCTAGCTAATGCACAAGTTCCATTTCTATAGTCAATATACTTCTCCTCTATTGATTATCAATTTTTTTAATAACTGTAGCTGGAACTCCTCCAACAACGGTATTCGCTTCTACATCCTTAGTAACGACTGCTCCTGCTGCAATAACGGCTCCATCCCCAATATTCACACCTTGACATATCGTTGCATGGGCACCAATCCAAACATGTTTTCCTACCTTTATTGGAGCTGGTATAATGTTTCCGCGATCTTTCACATTCAAATTATGATTAAGTGTCGCTATAACAACATTATGCCCTATCAATGTACCATCTCCAACTTCAATTCCACCTTGATCTTGAAACATACAACCAGCATTGATAAATACATCTTTACCCAATTTTATGTTTTTACCACAATCTGTATAAAAGGGAGGGAATAAAGTAAAACTTTTATCTATCTTTCTACCCGTAAGTTCTTGCATAAGCATTCTTATTTCTTCACTACTATGATATTTAGTATTTAACTCCATCGTTATTTTAAGTGCTTCTTGAGATAAACCATGCATAAATTGATGTTCTTCTGAACCTGCGATAACTTCTTTCCCACTATCCATACTTTCTAAAAATATTTGTAAATTCATAATATACCTCCTTATATGTATAGTATAAATTTCTATATTATAAATAGCAAATAGTTATATTTTATTTCTAGATATACTTTTTTATTATATCTTATGATAAAATAAATTGAATCAATAAAGGAGGATATCCATGGAGATAAGAGTTTTAAAATACTTTGCTGAAACAGCTAAACATAAAAGTATGACAAAGGCAGCCAAAACATTACATGTTACACAACCTACATTATCAAGACAATTAAAAGATTTAGAAGAAGAATTAGGGCAAAAACTATTCACTCGATCCAACTATCATATTCATTTAACTCCAGAAGGAGAACTTTTATATAAAAGAGCGATGGACATACTCGATATCGTAGATAAAACAACTACTGAGTTTCAATCTATGAATGAATTTAATGGTGGAGATATCCATATTGGTTGTGCAGAATCTTATGGTATTATCACCATTGCTAAAACATTAAAAACGCTAAAAGAAAGATATTCAAATATTAAATTCCATCTTTATAGTGGTAATTTTCAAACCGTTAGTGAAAAACTAAACCATGGTCTTTTAGATGTTGCTATAACGGTACAAAATATAGATACATCAAACTATAATTTTTTAGATTTACCTTATACTGATACATGGGGAATTTTGATGAGAAAAGATAGTCCACTAGCTAATCAAACAGAAATGAAAATAAATGATATATTAAGTTTACCTCTAATCATATCAAGACAAGGCTTTTCTGATGAAATGCCTAATGAACTAAAAAATATGCAGTCTAAAATGAATGTTATAGGTACATATGATTTAATCTATAATGCAAGTCTTTTTGTACAACAAGGTTTAGGATATGCCTTATGTTTGAATCATTTAGTAGATACAAGTTCTGAAAGTAATTTATGTTTTATTCCCATTACCCCTATAATTGTATCTCCAATGAAAATTATTTGGCCAAATAACCAATTACTTTCTCAAACTACCGAACTATTTTTAAGTGAATTGAAAAACAATTTATGATTACACAACATTAGACATTAATATGAATATACAAATAAAAAATCAATTTTACAACATTTGATATTGATGAAAACAATACCTTTTCTCGATATTACTAATGGTACTATTATTGATATCATTAAAAATAGATACTTGTATCAACCTATTTCTTTAGCTTT
Source organism: uncultured Erysipelotrichaceae bacterium (assembly GCA_964592705.1). Taxonomy (GTDB): domain Bacteria; phylum Bacillota_I; class Bacilli_A; order Erysipelotrichales; family Erysipelotrichaceae; genus CAMWMY01. The sequence goes on along the minus strand of CAZQFM010000014.1, from coordinate 6,889 downwards.
TCTATACACGCTAGAAAGAATGTAAAAACTGTTTATATTGACATGTATATGTCTTATATTCAACTTATTCGTGAATTCTTTCCTAATGGTAAGATTATTATCAATCTCTTTCACAATATTCAGTTTCTTTCTCATTCTCTTAACAAAACAAGAACTCCCCTCATAAATCATGATAAGGCTAACTACAATAAACTGAAACGTTACTGGAAACAGATTCTTAAATATCATTGTGATCTTGATAGGATAGAATTCAAACCTAGAAACTGCTTTAAACAATAGATGTATAAAATTGATATTGTTGACTACCTAATCAACCTATAACCCCTTTAAAGAAACCTCTCTACTTTACTAACAATTACTTATAACTATGAAAAAATATGATATACATACCTTTTACTATATATTTCTTTCTTATCTTCTACTGTAAGTTTTGACATATAAAAATAATCCCCTTTCTTTTGGATGTCCAAACTTGGGGGATCACTTCACTTATCCAATATAATTATATGCCTTTTACTATCTCTGTTAGCAAATATAGCTACTTTATCGAAAATACATTTTTAACAAAACTCTTTGCTTCATTATAAATAGAATTGTTCATATCTGGGTAGTTTTCAAAAACCTCTTTTAACCAACCCTCTCCATGCTTTTTCACTTTTCGGATAAAACTTTCCACTTCTCCACATTCTAAAATAAAGATATTATTCTTTTTTAAAAAGTTATTAATCGTATCAAAATTCTCTATACAATTACCTTCTGAAGGTATAGACTTTTTTCCTTCTTCTTTTAATGCACTTAAACTATTACTATTTCCTAATATTGATTTAATTTTATTACGCTCATCTTTTGATAAATATTTAGCTTCTCCATTAATAAGTATTTTGCTAATCTCTTGATAAATATCTTCTCGTGTTTTTTCCTCAAGATTTACTTTTTGTTTATAAGTATTTAAAAAATCATTATGAGTTTCAGATATTTTTCTATAATTTTCGTTTTCTATAGCATTTAATAAATTTTGCAAATCTTTTATATCATTTATTAAATCAATATCTGCAATAACTAAATATTTTATACTTAAACTCTTAAGTACAGGTATAATTTTTTGGAATTGACTCTTTCCTCCTACTCCACAAAATAAAGTATTTTGATATACATTAATATCTAAAGATTCCAATATAGCAGAATAAAATTTACAATCAGTCTCATTTTCACATAATACTAATTGTTTATAAAAAAATCCATTTAATACATTAGTGTATTTCAAATTTCTATCATTAGCAATTTTAACAATACTTTCTGTATCTATAAGATTAAATTCATTGATATTATCCATTCTATCTATTTTTATTATTTTTACTCTAGAAAAATCCCCTTCTAAAATCCCTCTAATAAAATCAATATTATGAGTTGATATAAAGCACTGTTTCTTTTCAGATAAATTAGCAATATTTTTTCCTAATACTCTTGCTTGGGGTGGATGTAAAAATAATTCTGGTTCATCTATCAAATATAAAGAATAACTGTCTACTATAAGTGAAGATAAAATTGCTACTACACCTCTTATTCCATCTCCTTGATTATGTAAATCTTCTAATTTTTTTAGTTTATCTAATGCTTCCCTAGTCGAAGAATTAATCGTATCCTCAATTTCTTCCTTACTTCCTATTTTATATATTTTACTATCGAATTCGTCATATACATCAATTGCTTTTTGAAATACTGAAAGTAATACCTCATTTATTAAATGAATCGATTCACGATCTTCTTTAAGCTTTTTCATAATCTTCTTACAATCACTATCATTTGACTGATTTGTTATAATAGGTTGTGTTATAGCTAATCTATTTTCAGTAGATAACAATGTACCAAACACTTTATAAAATTTATATTTATATTTATCATCACAAATACATGTAAAATCTGAATTATGATAAATCTCATGATGATTCCCTTCAATAGGAATACCATATACACTTTTATCTCCACCATTACTACTATAATTATTTGCAAAATATTCTCTCATAGATTCTTCTGAAAAATTATTAGCATCAAACTCCACGGCACTAACCATAACTTTAGCTGTATCCATATCCATGTTATACAGTTCTTCTTTTATATCCTTTAAAATTCGACTTTTACCAACATTATTAGCTCCAACAAATAAAACAATATCATCTCTATTTAATTCAACCTCTGTTCCATTATTAAATATGATTTTTTTCACTACAACTGAAGATATATTTTCTTTGTTATCTTTTATCACCTTTATCCCCTCTTTCTCTTACTAAATTAAGATTTATAATTTTCTATAGTAAAGTTCACATTATAAGGTTATAATATACATAAAATAAATAATATTCATTTCTATCTTTTATTATAATTTTCACTTGTAATTTAAATATTTTTTAATTACTTTATTCATTATAAACTCTTCTTTTAGGATGCCATTCAATTTCAAACTTTAAATATTCATCTTTTATTTTATTAATATCCTCGTCTAATAATATTTCATAATCCAAATTATCCATTCCATATACTATTGCAGAAGCCATAGTATATAGTGAAAAACTAGTAATATGTAATCCCATTTTTTCAACAGATGATTCTATATTTTTTATACCTTTATCTATTGTCAATATATTTTTATTCATCAAATTAGCAAGTTCATAAACAGCTCTTTGAATCTCATTAGATCTTTTATTTCTAATTCTACATGCATATTTTCTTGTATGGCAAATATATGCATAAAAATAATGAGTATCGCTAAAATCTGGACTTTCTTGATGACATGTTTTACAAAGTAAAAAATAATTTGAAGGTTTATTTTCACCACCAAGCATTTTAGATAAAATATGTGCTTTCTGCAAATATTTTACTTCGGGTAGACTCCAAACTCTTATAACATTTTTTCCTTGAAGCAGTTTATCATAATTTAAATTTTCATAAATGTTTTCATTAAACATTCCACATGCCCAACATTCTGGCTCTCCCAAATCTGTTATGACAGGCTCTGCTCCTTCCTCATAAAAATCTATAATTTCAAAATTTTTTGAAATATACTTATCTTTCCAATATTCTACGATTTGCTTTATAGATGGTACAGACTCTTTTTTTCTCCCCATATACATTTCCTCCTCATACCCCATTTTTCATTAAATGAATCTATTGTAGTACATCTAGCACATATAATCTGCTTTCACTCTTCTTCTACCTTCTTGACAATAACACCACACACTCCACATGTGCTGTATGTGAAAAGATATCCACTGGTACAATCGTTTTCACCGTATATTTTGATGTTAAAACAGCCAAGTTTTTGGATAATGTAGCTGGATTAGAAGATACATAAACAATATCTTTAATTCTACTCTTTAATATACAATACAACATTGCCTCATCTAACCCTGTTCTTGGAGGATCTACAACTAAACAATCAATTGGACGCTTCTTAGATATGTATTGTAATTTATCTGCCGCATCTGCACATACAAATGTGACATGATTAAAACCATTCAACTTAGCGTTTTGATTCGCATTAATAACCGCATCTTTCATACTTTCAATTCCAATAATCTCTTTTGCTTTATCTTGTAAGTATAAAGATATAGCCCCAATTCCACTATATGCTTCAACCATGAGATCATACGTTTGTGGAATAATAGAAGCAATCGTTCGATAAAGCGTCATTGCTTGTCCTGTATTTAACTGAAAGAAAGATCTTGGTGATATTTGTAATGCTAAATGATCTAAAGTTAATGGTAAGTAACGTTTCCCAGCTAACAGTTGCATCTTAGGTCCAAATACCTCACTCGTTTTCTTTGCCGTATGTATACTTTGCCACAGCGAATCTATCCCTTTGATTCGCATAATGTCTTCTACCAACATTTCACTATATGTATCTTCTCCACTTACAAGTGTACATTGATAGCGTCCATGAAAACCACGAACGATTAAAGAGCGAAGGCCTGCTTTCTTATGATGATCATACGCTTGTATATGATGCTTATTCAATATATGTAATAAATCTTTTCGTACTCTTTCCAAATCTTCTTCATGTAAAATACATTTCTTTATTTCTTGGAAATAATTAGTACCAGGAATAAACATCCCTGTAACTAACTGACCTTGTTCCATAGCACATGGAAGCTTAAACTGATTTCGATACGAAAATACTTCTGGATTTGCAATAACCTTTTGTATAAGCTTCGGATTTATTTGTGCATATTTAATTAAAGACTGCTTTAGATTCTCAAATTTATATTCCAATTGCCTTGGATAACGTGCAATCATAAGTGGGCATGCACCACAACGTGACTGTACAAAACATTTTGGTTTCACGCGATCTTTACTTACTTGAAAGGTTCGATTGACTTTCCCCACCATATATCGCTTATGCTTTTCCACAATGCGAATATCAACTTCTTCCCCTATCAATACATCGGGAATAAATACTGGGATACGATCAACATATCCTATCCCTTCACCATTTATTCCCATTTTTATAATTTTTACTTTCATACAACTTCCTCTTACTTACTCTTATTCTTTTTCCATAGATTTGATAGCTTTTTCTGTAAATCCATACAAAAACGATAATACCTCTGTGATTTCATTTCTAATTTACTTTCACTCTTATAATCATCTTCAAATACAATATTTAAACAGAAACCAAAATAAATAATACCTGATATAATATAAATTGCCAACAACAAGGTTACTAAGGATGATAATGGCCCATAAACCGTTTCATATGATGTAAACCTTCCTACAATCGTTAAAAACAAAGCAGATACACATAAAATAGCAATGGTACAAAATAAACCACCTAATAAACCAAACGATACATTACGCTTTCGAAATGATAATGCACGATACATAAGCGTAAATACGATAAACATCACAACAGCAGATACAAGAGGCAAATACTCCTTCATAATCGATCCTATAATAATAGCACCAACAACAATAATAGCGAGTAAAACAAATAAATAAATAGCACGAATACGAATAGCCCACTTAGGTACATCAACTTCTTCATGATTTGCACTAATTAACATAAAAGAATATACACTACGGCTAGCTAACCAGAAGGATACACATAAAGTAATAATCGAAGGAACGAGATTAAAATCCTTCGTTCCCAAAAAGTCAATAAATCCTCCTATTAACTCTTTTGGAATAATTTGTTCAATAAAGATAATAATTGATTGAATGGTTTCATCTGGTAAATACGCAAAGTCAAACAACATTACAAAAATGATAAGTGAAGGAGCTAATGCTAATAGTAAACTAAAGGATAATGAATAAATGAAGAGGCTTCCTTCTAATGATGTAAACTCTTTATATAACTGGATAATTCTATTCATGTCATCACCTTCTTTTTATTGTAACGTATTCTTTAGATAAACTCAAGTTCTGCTTTTATAAGCTCTCCATATATGTTTTGATCTTCTGTGCATCTTTTCCTATAATAAGAATATGATAATTTTCAATTTGAAAATACAGTGCTTGATCAATTAATACTTGATGTTGTGATAAGATACTTGTTGTTTGCTTCAACTTTTCTATATGCTTAGTAATAGCCTCATCAATAATAGCTTGTTCCCCTTCAAAGATTGCTATTTCACAAGGACTAATAGAAATAACAGGAATAAATACAGCATATGACGTCAATTGATCACCACGTATTAAAAATTGTTCTGATAACATAGTATCGTTAATAGATTCATCTTGTAAAAGTTCCATTTCCCAAGCACCTTCACTACTCATCCTATTAATCTCAATTATAAGCTCTCTATAATCGATTGTACCTTTTTGAAAGCTTCCTAGAGTATCACTACAGCCACTCATTAAAATAGTACATGCTAAAAAGAGAATATATCGTATCTTCATAATCTCCACCTCAACATACTATATGCACATACCCCTATATTTCATGCGATATAAAAAAAGAAATAAACAAAAATAAAGTGAAACCCAAATTTAGACAACCAAATGAAATAAAGAATATGACCCAACAAAAACTATCTTCCATACTTAATAAGAGATGTACATCATTGTTATCTACTAGTAATAGATAACAATAAATAGTATTCGCTATATCTTAAAGAAGAAATCATAAACAAGGTATTAATAAAATATCAGTTTATCACTTCAACAAAGATGTAATATAGTTTAGCCTCAACTAGCTTATTATATTGTTGAATTCTACCGTATAAAGGGTAATGAAAATATCTAAAACTATAAAGATATGTCACCTGAAGAGTAAGTGCAATATCTTGAAAACAAGGATTTATATTTAGAAACGAATGTTAAACACCACCATTTTTTGCTTTCCTCTTCTATATTATGAGATATAAAAATAAAAAAGTGAGTTTTATTATTGGCAATTTATAGTCCAACATTTAAAACTCGCTTTTATTGAATCATTATTATGCTTCTTCTTTACGATTCTTTCTTCTAAAGAACATCATCATTCCTGTAGATAGTCCTACAAGCATTGTCCATAACCCTACTTGTGTTCCATCTCCTGTTTGTACTCCTGGTATTGTAGTTGTTCCTTCTACCAGTTGATCATTCGGTTTAAGAGTTGCTCCTGGTTGTATAATCACTACACTTCCATCTGGTTTTGTAATGATTCCTCCATTAGGGAATATTATACTTCCATCTGGATTTGTTATCACTGGTCCATTAGACTCTACTTTATCACCTGGATTTATTTCTGGTCCTTCTGTCCCATCTGGATTAGTAATACCTCCTCCTACTCCTGGGGTTGGTACTATTTCAGATTTGTTAGGTGTTAGTGTTGCACCTGGTTTTATAACTTCTACACTTCCATCTGGTTTTATAATTGTTCCTCCATTAGGGAATGTTATACTTCCATCTGGAT
>CAZQFM010000013.1:0-20638 GCA_964592705.1 uncultured Erysipelotrichaceae bacterium | reverse complement strand
TGAGCAAATAGCAAACATGCTGTCTTCCATCTTTGGTGTCGGAAATTCACAGTTTCGTACAACAACTAAAAGTGGATATGTAGATACTGTGCCATTTGGTGCTTTTAAAAAAGAAGTATTTGATAAATATGGATACTATGATGAACGATTAACAAGAAATCAAGATAATGAAATGAATTATCGGATTCGTAAACATGGTGGTCAAATTTACATGTCGAATGAAATTAAACTTACTTATTATTGTCGTGATACTGTACGTGGCATTGCCAATATGGCTATACAAAATGGGAAATGGAATATTGTGACAATGTATTTATGTCCAGGTTCTATGGGATGGCGACATTTTATACCTTTTTTGTTTGTATTATCGCTACTTATACTTGTTCCACTATGTATGGTATCTTATATTTTTCAGCTATTTTTATGCTTAGAGCTACTTCTATATATTAGCTTAGATATTTATTTTTCACTTAAGATTTGTTCAGGGCTAAAAAGCTTCTTATTGTTAAGTTACTTATTTCCAGTTTTTCATATAAGTTATGGTTATGGATCATGTATTGGTATATGTAAACTTTTTAAATTAAAAGGAGAAAGAGTATGACACTTTATCAAAAAATAGTGAACAGGGAAGCTTCCATATCCGTCGTGGGTTTAGGGTATGTAGGCATGCCAATTGCGGTTGCTTTTGCAGAGAAAACAAATGTAATAGGATTTGATTTGAATAAAGAAAAAATAAAGTTATATAAACAAGGAATTGATCCTACTAATGAAGTAGGTGATGATATTATTAAGCAAAGCAGTGTATATTTTACATCTAATGAGGATGATTTACAGAAAGCTAATTTTCATATTATTGCAGTTCCTACTCCAGTGAATCAAGATAAAACACCAGATTTATCTCCTATTATAAATGCTAGCCGAATTGTTGGAAGAAACTTAAAAGAAAATTCTATTGTTGTATTTGAGTCAACTGTATATCCTGGCGCAACGGAGGATATTTGTGTTCCTATTTTGGAAAAGGAATCTGGCTTAAAATGTGGAGAAGGGTTTAAAATCGGATATTCTCCCGAGAGAATTAATCCAGGAGATAAAGTTCATCGCTTACAAAATATTGTAAAAATAGTATCAGGTATGGATGAAGAATGTCTAGAAGATATAGCTGCTGTATATAGTATTGTAATTGAAGCTGGTGTTTATAAAGCATCTTCTATTAAGGTTGCAGAATCTGCTAAAGTGGTAGAGAATAGTCAAAGAGATATCAATATTGCTTTTATGAATGAATTGGCTATTGTTTTTGACAAAATGGGAATTGACACTAATGAAGTAATGGAAGCTATGAATACAAAATGGAATGCATTAGGTTTTAAACCAGGTTTAGTAGGTGGACATTGTATTGGAGTTGATCCATATTATTTTATATATAAAGCACAAAACTTAGGATATCATAGTCAAATTATAGCAGCTGGGCGTAAAGTCAATGATAGTATGGGAGAGTTTGTCGCTGATGCAATTATAAAAAAGCTAATTTTATCAAATAAAAAAGTGAAATCTGCAAGAGTAGGAATTCTAGGTCTTACATTTAAAGAAAATTGTCCAGATATAAGAAATTCTAAAGTAAAAGATATTATTACAAGGTTGCAAGAGTTTGGAATAGAGCCAATGGTTGTAGACCCTTGGGCATCTGTAGAGGATGTCGCAAAGGAATATCATATTCCGTTGTATAAGATGGAAGACTTATCCAATATGGATTGCTTAGTGTTTGCTGTTGCGCATGATGTATTCAAAGAAAAGAAACTCTCTGAATGGGATTGTTATTATGGAGATTATGCACAGTGTGAAAAGGTTTTAATTGATGTAAAAGGAATTTTCAATCTTAAAGATTTGAAAGCTTTAGGGTATTCCTATTGGAGATTATAAGGTGTTATAAGAGTATGATGTTTTATGTGAGATAGAGGTAATACTATGTCAAAGAAAAAATTGTTATTTTTTGCCGGTGATATGACTTGTGTTTTTGCACGTAATGAATATGATTATATGACAAATGCTTTTGATGAAATTATTGTGTTTACATATCCAGGGCATGAAACTGAGTGTCAAGAGCTTAGTCAACGATATCACATACAATATAAAGTTGTTGGAAAAAAGACGCTAAAAACATGTTTTAGCATTGCGTTTATAAAATGGTTAATGGAGAAAGATGTTAGAAAAGAAATACTTGCTAACTTCGGGTTAAGACTATCGAATATAAAAAAGATTGCTTACATTTTATATTATGGGTTGTTTCATTGTGAGGTTCAACAAGTTATAAAAAAGAATAATATTCATACAGAGGATACTTATGTTTATTCTTATTGGTTATCACGAACAGCGTATGCTGCTTCTAGAATAAAGGGTGCTAAGATAAAGGTATCCAGAGCTCATGGGTTTGATATTTATAAAGAGAGAAATGCGCTTAATTTCCTCCCTTTTAGAAAGTTTATTCATGATCATTTAGATGAGGTTTGTTTTATAAGTTTACAGGGAAAAGATTATTATGAAAAAGAAGTATATTCCAATGACTGTGATAAAAACAAGGTGTATCGACTAGGATCATATAATAAAACACCTATTATCAAGACATTAAAAGAAAAGCAAAAGGTAACAATTGTATCATGTTCTTCTATTATTCAAGTGAAGAGGATAGATTTGATTATTCGTTTATTATCCATGTTTCCATGTGAGTTTAATTGGTATCATCTAGGAGAGGGGACTTTATATACAGAATTAGAAAAAAAAGCAAATCAATATTTAAAGTCTGGTAGCTTTCATTTTGTCGGTAATATTGATAATGCACAAATCCTTTCTTTTTATGAATATATAGATGCCGATTTATTTATAAATTTAAGTGATTCAGAAGGTATTCCTGTATCTATCATGGAGGCTTTATCTTTTGGATTACCTATTATAGCTAGAAATGTAGGGGGGATGCATGAAATTGTAAATGATAAAAATGGCCTTTTAATTCCTAATATTGAGAATCAAGAGGAAGTTATACATAAGTTAACTTGCTTTTTGGAAGAGTGGAAGATGAATAAAAGTATGTACATGGAATATGCAATCACTACATGGGAAGAAAAGTATAATGCAGAAGTCAATTATAAAAATTTCTTTCATCATTTATATAATGCAGGCTGTGAATAAAGAAAAGGTGATTTTATGAAAATTTTGCAAGTAATAGGACAATTAGGGCTAGGTGGAGCTGAAACGATGATCATGACATTATTTCGTGAAGTAAAGAAAGATGGAATCATTTTTGATTTTTTTATTTGTACAGATGAAGATAATTATTATGAAAAAGAAGCTTTGCGCTTAGGAGCTCATGTTTTCAAAAGTGTACCTAAATCAGTAAGTATGTGGAAATACTGTAAAGATTTATATACTGTTTTGAAGAAAGAAAAATATGATATCGTTCATGTACATGCTTCTGATTCTTATGCGGCAATCCCAATCTTCATAGCATGGCTAGCAAGAGTTCCTGTAAAAATAGCACATTCTCATAATTCAACTGGTAATATGAATCCATATGTACAAAAAGTATTGCAAAAATTATTAAATATATGCTGTGATAAGAAACTTGCTTGTTCATACAATGCAGGGAATTGGATGTATGGAAAGGGAGATCATCTCTTTTTTGAAAATCCAATAGATGTTAGAAAATTTAGGTTTTCTATGCAAGATCGTATTCATTTACGTCAAAAATATGGGTTAAAAAAGGAAAAAGCGTATATCCATGTAGGTAGATTTAGCAGACAGAAAAACCACCGTTTTTTAATTGATATCTTTCATGATCTACATAAATTACAACCTGATGCTAAGCTATTTTTAATTGGCTGTGGAGAAGATGAGGATATGATAAAGCATAAGGTTAAAAGCTTGCATTTAGAGGAAGCTATTGTGTTTATAGGAAAGACATCAAATGTTCATACATACTTGTCAATGGCTGATATTTTCTTATTTCCTTCATTATATGAAGGGTTTCCACTTACCTTAATTGAAGCGCAATCTAGTGGATTACCTTGTTACGTTTCAAAAGCAATTACAACGCAAGTAAAGATAACTGATTTAGTTTCTTTTATATCGCTTGATATATCTTCACAAGATTGGGCTTATGAAATTGTTAAAGATACTTGTACATATGAAAAAAGAGAGTTATATAATGAGAAAATATATGCTTCTTACGATATTGAGAAAGTTGCGAATAAGTTAATGAGCATTTATGGAATATAAAAGATATTTGTTATTGATGGTGTTTTTCTTATCCTAGGGAGGGATGAATATGTTTTTGTTAAATAATTTTATTATATTATGCATTGTTATTTTAATAGTGTATTTTTATAAAAAAAATGAAATAGGCTCTATGTTAATTGCACTTTTAAGTGCATATTGTTGGATGCCTGTGCTACAGGTAGGCAGTTTTTGTTTAAACTCTTCTTATATTTTAACACTTTTATTAGTTTGTCTTATGATATATGAGATTATACAAAAAAAATTCATATTAAAAAGAATACAATCTTTATATCTTCTTATCATGTTGGCAGGGATCGGTGTTTCCATGTTAGGATGGGTCATAAATGGAAATCCTAAATTAGCAGATGTATTTCATTTTGCAGGCATGAGCCAATATATTGTAGCTGCAGTAGGGGTATCCTATTTTGTAAATCAATTAAAAGAGTATGCAGAAGTAAAATCGATAGTTTATACACTTATAAAAATAGGTATTCTAATAAATTTTGTATTTTTAGTTATCCAGTTTATGAATCCAGATTTTGGCTATTATTTAACAAAACAATTATATGTTTATGGGGATAGAGCTGCACCATTAAATGAAATGGCTTATTGGGGTAAATTTACAAGAGGGTTTGGGTCGAATTTTGCACCCTATTTATTAGGGATCTTTGGGTTGATGTCTGCAGGTTTCATTATGAGTGATATAATAGAATCAGATAATAAATTATTATCTAAATCAATTCTCATTTTTATTGCTGTTTCACTAGGAATCTTAGCATTTAGTAAAATTGTTATTTTAGGTATTTTTATCATTTATGTATTTTATATTTTCCAGGAAATATTTTATAAGGGATCTAATATGTTAGTGAAAACAAAACATATAAGTGTTATAGGATTAGCTATTATTCTCTCTTTTTGGTTGGTTGCACTTGCAGGTAACTTTATTGGCTTAAAAGGGCAAGTAAATTATTACTATAATATGTTAAGGAATCCTTTACAAGCAATTTCTTCTAGGTTGCATGTTGAAGAAGTATCTAATGAATCATCTCAAAATAATAATAATAATAATATAGAAGAGCAGAAGGGTATAAAAGAAAATCAAGAATCGAAGGAAGGGAATAAGGTGCCAGAACTTTCTACTGAAGAAAAAAGTGGACAAGGATCATTAACTGAAAGCAAACAGGCTAATAGTGAAGAAGGCAAGGAAGATAAGAAGATTGCAGGAAGTACAGCAGGTGCACTTGAAGTATTTTTAAATCATCCTATTATTGGAGTAGGTCCAGCTTCCATTCAAGGAGAATTTATAGGAGATTCTCAGATTGTATCTGTATTACATGATGGTGGTATTATATATGCATTATTATATTTGATCTTTTATGGAGGAATATTCATTTATTATTGTATGAAAAGGAAGTATATACAGTGTATGCTTATTTTATGTTTATTTTTAGGTTGTATTGCTATTCCTGTCTTTGTTTATTCGATAACAATACCATTTATGGCATTATGTTTAATTGATAATATGGATGTGAAAAGTAGCAGTTACCAAGAAGATAAGGTAAGAAGGAGGTGTTCTTTATTTCTAAAGTAAAACAATTTACGCATACTACCATAGTATATTTCTTTGGTAGCATTTTAACAAAGTTAATCTCTTTTTTGTTATTGCCTCTTTATTCTGCTAAGCTTTCAACTGAAGCATTTGGCTATTTTGATTATTCTGTTACTATTTTAACCATTTTATCTGGAGTTGTTTGTTTTGAGTTATGGACAGGGGCTATTCGCTTTTTATTACAGAAAGATACTAAAGAGGGAAAAGAAAAAGTTATTTATAACTCTATTATTATGGCAAGTACATCTATCATTCTTTTAGCTGTCGTATTTGTAGCAAGTTCTAGTATGATAACTATACAACATGCACCACTCATTTTTTTATATGCAGTTGTATATATATTTCAATCACTTTATAGTAGCTTTATTAGAGGATATAAACGTAATGTAGATTTTATGTTATCAGGATTATTATCCAGTATCATAAATATGTTTATAAATATATATTTTATAGGATATCAAAATGGTGGTGTGGAGTACTTATATATATCTTTTATATGTGGTGCACTTATTCAAATTTTATATATTGAATGGAAAATTAAAACGTTTAAAACATTTCACTTATATAATTTCGATGCAGCATTTCTTAAACAATTATTTACTTTCTGTTTTCCTTTGTTTATAAATAGTATCTCTTATTGGGTTTTAACAAGTTATAGTAGGGTAGTAATCTCAAATGTGCTAGGTTTATCTGCAAATGGCGTTTATTCTATGGGGTTAAGATTTTCTTCGATTATCGTTCTTTTTACATCTGTTTTATCAATGGCATGGCAAGAACTTGTATTCTCTAATAAGACAGAGAAAAAAAGAGTATATCGTACGGGATTACTTTTGTATGGACAGTTTCTACTATATGGAATTATCTTTGCTTTACCAGTATTAAAAATTATTTATCCGTTAATGATTGATGTGAAGTTTGTTGGGGCACTAATCATTTTACCTATTTGTATGTTAAATACAATTATTAGCGGATACAGTGATTTTATCGGTAAAGTGATTATAGCTGAAAATAAAACGAAAATGATATTATTTTCTTCATTTTTAGGTGCTATTACATGTTTTCTATTATCTAATATCTTAGTATATCGTTTTTCCTTAGTAGGGGTTGTATGTTCAATCTTTATAGGTTTTCTCATTTCTGTTATGATTCGTTTTTATGCTTTAAGAGATATTGTCTTTATTAAATTAAATAAGCAAATTTTGAGTACTATGATACTATTATTAGTATCTATACTTATATACTATTTTGGTAATAACATTATGAATCTAATTAGCTTTTTGATAATGAGTATAATAATTGTATTATTGAATCGAAAATTGTTAATTGCCATATTAAAAAATTTTAAAAGGAGGAATCAAGATGAAGAAAATAATGATATTTGATACTTCTGTAGCATCTTTAAATAAAGGTGATGAAATTATTATGCAAAGCTGTAAAAAGCAGTTAGCTTTTTTATTAAAGGATCAATTCACAGTGAGTATGCCAACCCATACACCGATGTCACATTTCTATCAGAATGGTTATCGATTTGGAGTAGGTCATTATTTTTCAGGTTATGATTATAAGTTTGTTTGTGGTACGAATTTAATAAATGCTAATTTATTTGTTCCAGTGCCATTGTGGAATGTTAATCTATTCAACTGTCGCTTTGTTCATAATGTAATTTGTTTAGGAGTTGGTATGGGTAGTAATCGATCAAAGCCTAATTTCTATACAAAAATGTTGTACAGAAGAATATTGAGTAAAGAGTATATCCATAGTACAAGAGATGAGCGAACGGCTGAATTTTTACGTAGTATGGGATTTAGAGCTATTAATACAGGTTGTGCTACGACTTGGGAGTTGACGAATGAACATTGTGCTGAAATTCCGCAAACAAAGGCAGAAAGTGTAATTTTCACATTAACAGATTATAAACAAGATATAGAGAATGATAGAAAAATGATAGAAGTTTTAAAGAAAAACTATAAGGAAGTTTATTTTTGGGTGCAAGGCTTTAAAGATTTAGAGTACTTGAAGACACTGGTTGATTGTAATGGTATTCATATTGTAGAGCCTAGTGTTGCAGCGTATGAGAAAGTACTAGAAGGTAGGGTAGATTTCGTTGGGACAAGACTTCATGCAGGTATCAAAGCTATGCAAAAGAAGTGTCGTACGATTATCATTGCAGTAGATAATCGAGCTGTAGATATGAGAAAAGATATCGATCTTGTTACGCTTAAAAGAAGTGATATCGATCAATTAGAGACTCTCATAAACAAAGCATTTATAACGAAACCTAATATTAAAAGTCAAAATATGAAGACGTGGTTAGCACAATTTAAGTAGCATCATATGTATATATTTATTTGTTCTCATTAATTATTGGTGTTTAAATATATTTTTCTTTAGATGTAATTATTGAAATGATAAAGGTAATCGTATTTTTATATGAGATTGGAGGTAGAGAGTTTGCTATTTAGTTCATTTACATTCATATTCCTATTTTTACCTTTTAGTATTTTAGGTTACTACCTTATTCCTAATAAAGCTAAAAATATATTCTTATTATGTATTAGCTTATTTTTTTATGCTTGGGGTAATATTCGGTATTTAATATTATTACTAATCTCTATTTGTATAAATTATTTTTTTGCGATACTTATTTCTAGTAAAAAAGAGAAGAAGAGAATGATGTTTTGGTTATGTATTGTATTTAATATCGGAATCTTATTTTATTTTAAATACTTTACTTTTACATTATCACTTTTAGAAAGAATTTTACATTTTTCTATACCTTCTCATTCTATTGTGTTACCTATAGGGATTTCTTTTTATACATTTCAAGGGTTGTCTTATGTTATTGATGTATATCGTCAAAAAACACCAGCGAATAAAAACATAATAGAGCTAGGATTATATATTTCCTTATTTCCACAATTAGTGGCAGGCCCTATTGTAAAGTATCAGGATGTATATCAACAAATTAAGCATAGAGTAAGCAGTATCCCGACATTTGCATATGGAATTGAACGTTTTATTTTTGGGTTATCAAAAAAAGTTATGATTTCTAATGTGTTAGGAGAAGTGAGCGATAAGATATTTCAATCTTTATCAAGTGGAATAGATACTCCCACAGCTTGGTTAGGTATTCTATGTTATACTTTTCAAATATACTTTGATTTTTCTGGTTATTCAGATATGGCCATTGGTTTAGGTAGTATGTTTGGATTTCATTTTTATGAAAATTTTAATTATCCATATATTTCAAAGAGTATCAATGAGTTTTGGAGACGTTGGCATATATCGTTATCTTCATGGTTTAAAGAGTATGTATATATTCCTTTAGGTGGTAGTCGTAAAGGTAATGTCTATATAAACTTGTTTATTGTGTTCTGTATTACAGGACTATGGCATGGTGCTGCATTAACATTTATTATTTGGGGGCTATGGCATGGTATGTTTGTTATTATAGGAAAGTTCAAGGAACGTCATTATAAGATACAAATACCACTTTGTATCCAGTGGTTTACTACGATGTTGATTGTTATGATTGGATGGGTCTTTTTTCGAGCATCTAGTTTATCTGAAGCTTTCCATTATTTAAAAATACTTATAGGTGGTAGTTCAGTAGTCCAACCGCAGCTTCAAGCATCTTATTATTTGGATGGTAGAATATGTTTTACTTTATTGATTTCCATAATCTGCTCTACACCTTTGTTTCATAGCATGAATGAGCAATGGAAAATGTCTACAAAATACTATTTAATAAAAGTAATTTGGTTATGTATACTGTTTATTTTTTGTATTGTATATTTAATAAATAATACATATAATCCATTTATATATTTTCAATTTTAGAGGGAGTACCTATGAAACATATACAAAAATTATTTATAATATTGTTTATAGCGATGCTATGTTTACCAGTGATGTTTATGAATATAAAACCAAATCAGGTTTCTGATATAGATAATCGTAAGTTAACAGATATTCCTAAGCTTGATAAAAATTTTCGATCAAATGTAGAGTCCTATTTGATGGATCGTATTGGATTTCGTTCCTGGATGATAGATACTTATCAAAGTTTTAATGATTCCTTTTTTCATGTGATGATGCATCCTTCTTATATGTATGGAAAAGAAGATCATGTATTTTTTAAAATTAAAAACGAAGTTTATGATCCAGGATATATGGATACTTTTGTATCTTTTTTAGAGAAGATACAAAAGTATAGTGAAGATCGAGATATTCAGTTTTGGTATTGGTTAAATCCAAGAAAAGATAGTGTGTATACAGAGTATTTACCAAATGGAGTCAATTTGCAAAAGAAGAATATTAACTATTTGAAAGAAGAAATTTATAAGAAAAAGATTCCTTTTATATCTAGTTTAGAGGTTTTATTGCAGGCAAAGGAACAGCTACTTGTATATAATAAGCAATATGATGTAGGACATTGGAATGAGGATGGGGCATTTGTAGCTATAAGATATATGTTACAAGAACTAAATAAAAATTTATATATACCTCAACTAGACGATTTTAGGATTGACACCAAAATATATAATACATTACCCACATCAAACTTTAAAATCCATGATGAAAGTAATGTATATATACCTATTTCAAGTAATGCTATTCGTGATGTTCGTTTTGATAAAGATATTCAGTTAAATAAAAATTTTCGTGCATTTTCTCATTTTGTAAATGATCAGCAGAAAGATAAACCGAAAGCACTCATTTTTAGAGGAAGTTATTTAGATAATAAAGAAAAGTTTTTGACGGAGAGTTTTTCTGAAGTAACGTTTGTACATAATTATCAAAATGTTATTAACTTTGATTACTATATAAATATTTTTAAACCAGATATTGTTATTTTTGAATCTGCAGATCATGTATTAAATAATTCTTATTTCTCGCAAAAGGGTATGGAAGAAGCTGAATTTTCTGAACCGTATGAGCATTTTGAAAATTTACCATATTCAGAATTTACAAATGTAAATCCAGATGTACAGGTTCTTGTAGAAGGAGATATTGTGACGTTAACACTTGCATTGCCAGAAGAAGTAGGAAATGCATACTTAGATTTTGGTAATCATATTGTAGATATGAAAATCGTAAAAGAGCAGACACAGTACATAGCAAAAGTATCTATTCGTAAAGATGATTTTCGTGATTCGGCAACTCTCAAAATGATTAATAGGGAAAATACTTTTCAACAACACTATGATATTTCTTTTTCATAAAAATGATTATGTAAGTTCTGGGATATAAGATAGAAGTTAACATCTAAAGGATGAAAAAGAGAGATAAGAGGAGGAGAGAAAAGGAATAATCATTGCTTTTCCTCTTTTTATTATTTATGCGTATGTCTTCATAAGGAGGGCTAAGCGTATTAATATTAGTATCTTTTTTTGATAAAGTATCGTACAAGATCGTTGTCGTCTTCTCAATGTCTTTATCATGAGTTTCATCATAAACAAGTTTGTGAATGAAAATACTACAATTGGTATTTAAAAAGTATATGGTTTTCTTTTTAGGGAATGATTGAGATGATAGAAACTATAGTGTTTAGTTATCAAAGTAGGGATATGAGGTAAAGTTTTTTGTTATTTGTTTCTTTATATTCATATTTTGAATATATGAAGAAAAAGCTAGATCGATAAGTTATTGAATAATGATATTTTTTCATGATTATATTAACATTATGTTGGTAAGGGCGAGAATGTTTATTTAGATTTCTGTAAAAATATTTTCCAACAAGCTATTTGTATTGTTTTTTTCATAGTTCGTATCGATTAAAATAGATAAATAATATTAATAGTAGTATAAGAATTTTTCACATTCGTTATAAATGATGTTATAATATAGCAAGTGAGGAGGTCATGGTATGAAAATTTTAGTAACTGGTGGAACTGGATTTATTGGTAGTCACACATGTGTAGAGTTATTAGAAGCAGGATATGAAATTGTTATTCTTGATAATTTATGTAATTCAAAACGTAACATAATCGATAAAATCCAAAAACTAACCGATAAAAGTGTACATTTTTATGAAGGTGATTGTTGTGATAGCCATATACTAGATAGGATATTTCATGAACATAAAATTGATGCGGTTATTCATTTTGCGGGTTATAAAGCAGTTGGAGAATCCGTTGCGAAACCTATTATGTATTATCAAAATAATATTATGAGTACGTTAGTGCTCTGTAGCATTATGCAAAAGTATAACTGTAAAAAGCTTGTATTTAGTTCGAGTGCTACTGTTTATGGAACACCTAAAAGTGTACCTATTCATGAAGCATTTCCATTAGGACCTACGACAAACCCTTATGGCTCAACGAAACTCATGATAGAACAGATTTTAAAAGATATTTATATTTCTGATCATACATGGGATATTGCATTATTACGTTATTTTAATCCAATAGGTGCACATGAAAGTGGAATGATTGGGGAGAATCCAAATAGTATTCCTAATAATCTCATGCCGTATATTTGTAAAGTTGCTAATAATGAAATAGAATATTTACAGGTGTTTGGTAATGATTATGAAACGCCTGATGGTACTGGAGTTCGAGATTATATTCATGTGGTAGATTTAGCTAAGGGACATGTAAAAGCAGTTGCTAAAATATTAGAAGAACATATAGGTGTGGATGCATATAATTTAGGAACTGGTAAAGGATATAGTGTATTAGATGTGGTAAAAACATTTGCACGTGTCAACCATATAGAAGTTCCATATCGAATATGTGAAAGACGTCCTGGTGATATTGCACAATGTTTTGCGGATACAGAAAAAGCATGGAAAGATCTAGGGTGGAAAGCAGAAAAGAATTTAGAAGAGATGTGTAGAGATTCTTGGAACTATTTAAAAACGGGGTATGATAGTAATTAAATAAAGGGCTTAGGATATAAGACTTTAGAATAGGAGAAAATCTTAAAGCTTAAAAAGCAACTTCAAAAGGAGCTGATTATATGAAAAAAAGAAAAGTGAATAAATGGAAAGATATACGAATATATCTTTTAGGAATATTAACAATAGCCATAATAGGACTTATTGCTCAATTACTTTTGTTAAGAATATTGCCTACGCAAATAAACATTGTAATTATTTCTGTTTTGATTGTTTTATGGCTAGTGATGTACCTTTTACAGTATAGTCGTAGAGTAAATAAATATAATTGTCTCTTAGGTAAAATAATGATTATATTGTTAAGCACTGCACTTATATTTGCGAACGTTTATATTTTTCAAGCTGGAGAGACTTTGCGTAAAATATCAGGAGCGACAACTAAAACGGATGCGATTTCTGTAATTGTTTTAAAAGACAGTAGTGCAAAAGCATTAGAAGATGTAAAAGGGAAAGCATTTGGTATTCAGGCTACTGTGGATCGATTGAATACTGATGCAGCTATTAACGATATAAAAGGAAAGTTAAATCAAGAGTTGAATGTAGAAGAATATAAAACATATGATGAGTTGGCAAACTCGTTATATAGTAAAGAAGTAGAAGCGATTATAATGAATGAAGCATATAGAGGTACACTGGAGGAAATCTATCCAAAGTTTGAAACAGAGACAAGAGTAATCTATCAATATGCTATTGAGACTCAACTTGCTGATTTAAGTAAGAATGTAGATGTTACAAAGGATACGTTTAATATATTTATAAGTGGTATTGATACATATGGGCCGATTAGTACGAGTTCTCGATCAGATGTAAATATGGTTGCTACTATTAATCCAACCACTAAACAGGTATTATTAACAAGTATACCACGTGATTATTATGTGAGATTATCTTGTGCGAATGGTGCTTATGATAAGTTAACACATGCTGGTATTTATGGTGTTGATTGTTCTGTAGGTACGATTGAAAATTTATTTGGTATTGATATAAATTATTATGCAAGAGTTAATTTTTCATCATTAATTAATATTGTAGATGCTTTAGGAGGTATATATGTGAACTCTCCACAAGCATTCACATCCAATGATGGTTATTCTTTTTCTGCCGGAAGAAACTATTTGAATGGTGAACAGGCTCTAGCTTTTTCTAGAGATCGTAATCATCAAGAAGGTGGGGATCGTGGAAGAGGTAAAAATCAAATGCGTGTTATAGAAGGGATTATCTCAAAAGCTATCTCACCATCTATTATCACAAATTATAGTGGTATTATGAGTGCACTTAGTGGAAGTTTTCAAACGAATTTAGAAACTAGAGAAATTACAGATATTATTAAAATGCAACTTCAAGATATGAGTAGTTGGACAATCGTACAGAACAGTGTAGATGGTACAGGAGGTACAGATTATGCATATTCACTAGGAAATAATGCGTATGTTATGTACCCAGATACAAGCACAGTGGAATATGCAAAGCAGTTAATTCAGAAAGTACAAAGAGGAGAAGCGATTCCTAATTCATAAAAGAGTCTTAGACTCTTTTTTTGTACCTTATAACGCGTATTTAAGTATTTCACTTAATATGATAATGAATTCATGAAAGATCATATGATTTAAATCTTTTTGTAATGGAGAGGATAAATAGTGTTCTTACTATAAAATGAATGCTAATTATATTTTTTGAGGCTTATGCTGCTCATGCTGTAAGAAAGATAATTTAGGGTGGGAATTGAATGATTAAGGGCTATATGTTTTTTATTTTGTCTTTACTTATCAAAAGTATATAGGGATTTTATTTTTTATAACGTATATATCATTGGAGGAGAATTTTATGATATGTAAACGATGTGGTAATGAAGATCATCATTATTTTTATTTTGATCATCATCAATGGTACTGTCGAAAATGTATATCCTTTGGGCGTTTAAATATAGGGGATGTGCCTAGAAAAAGGGGATATACAAGGAAGAAGGTAGTATGTGAGTATACGTTACAATATCCCCTTACCAATGCTCAGGAAGAGGTCAGTAAAAAAATTGTTTATTATTTAAATCAGAAACAAGATGTTCTTGTCTATGCAGCATGTGGGGCTGGAAAGACAGAGCTTGTTATGGAGAGCATAAAGATGTATTTAAGTCGAGGATGTAAAGTTGGCTTTGCAATCTCCCGAAGGCAAGTTGTACTAGAAATTAAAGATCGATTACAAGCAGCATTTTCTAATTTATGTGTTATTGCAGTGTGTGAAGGGTATACAGATATAACTGATGGTGACATTATTGTTTGTACTATGCATCAATTGTATCGGTATTATGAGACATTTGATCTTTTAATTATGGATGAAGTAGATGCATTTCCATATCGTGGGAATGATGTATTAAAAAGAGTGGCACAGCAATCTTGTATTGGCCAAACAGTGTATTTAACAGCGACTCCAGATGAAGAAATGTTAACAGAAGTAAAACAAGGGAAGTTACAAATGGTCTCTTTATTCCATAGACCACATGGTTATCCTCTTATATTACCAAAAGTGAAACGAGGGTTGCTTATTATGCAGTATGGTTGGTTGTGGAATTTTTTATCACAACATAAGAAAAAGAAAATACAAGTTCTTCTTTTTGTCCCTACGATAGCGCTAGCTCATAAACTTTTTATTTTTTTACGACTCTGGTTTCGTTGTGCTGTTTTTACATCACAAACAAGTAAAAAAGAAGAATGTATCCAACGATTTCATAAGAAGGAATATGATTTTCTAATATGTACGACGGTATTAGAGAGAGGAATCACGATAAAAGGTATTCATATTGTTATTCTTTTTGCCGATCATCCCGTTTTTCATGAAGCAAGTCTTATTCAGATCATAGGACGAGTAGGTAGAAATATTGATATGCCTACGGGAGAGGGGTTATTTTTATGCAGGAAAAAAACGAAAGATATACAAAGATGCTTATTGGCTTTACAGAAAATGAATCTTGAAAGGGTCTAAGATCATGCAACATACATACTGTTTATATTGTTTTCAGGATATACAAAAAGAGTTATCTTTTTTTGATTGGATTCGTCAAGATACTTTATTATGTGGTGTATGTAAGAGGAAATTGCATAAGCTAATGGTCTATAAACAGTTTGAGACATTCTCAATTTATATTTTATATTTGTATAATGATTATTTTGAAAGTATGATATATCAATTGAAAGAGAATAAAGATATTGCTTTGAAAGATGTATTTTTATATGATTTACGACAAGATATTTTCGACAAGTTTCGTCATCATACTGTAATTGTTATGCCTTCTTCACAAGAAAAAATAAAAGAGAGAGGATTTCATCATTTGGTGGAAATGTTTACGATTGTAGGTCTTCCTATAATTGATCCATTTGAGAAACTATATAATTGGAAACAATCTTTACAATCCTTTGAAAATAGACGTAATATTGAAAAAGTTATACGTTTAAAAAAGAATATAATGTTACCTAATACACCGTTATTGCTTGTGGATGATGTTTGTACATCAGGATCAACTTTGAAATGTGCATATAACTTATTACAACAGCATAAGTATAGTGTAGAGGCACTCACTGTAAGTGCACATCCTCTTTTTGTCGAATTTTGCGATAAAAGATGATTGTCTTATGATGAAAAAGTCTCTATACTTTATTCGTATTCATTTTATTAAAGGAAGGTGGAAGTACAATGAAAGGCAAAGTAAAATGGTTTAATACAGAGAAAGGTTATGGGTTTATTTCAGGAGAAGATGGAAAAGATATTTTCGTACACTACTCACACATTAATCAAGAAGGATATAAGTCTTTAGATGAAGGACAAGAAGTTGAGTTTGAGGTTGCAGAACTTGATAAAGGTCTACAAGCTCGAAATGTTGTGAAAGTTTAGAAATATTTTTATAGACAACAGAACCAGTGTGGCTGCGAAAGCAAGCTGCACTTTTTTATGTAATAAATGTATGATAGATGATTCTAATAAGATTTTATCATTTTGTATTATCTTAATATGGTATTGGAAATGATTAACAGTAATAATTACAAAAAAGTTATTGATTTTTTTAGTTTTATTTGCTTTTATAAAATAAAGGGTCTATAATAAGAGTATGCATAAATGATACGCATAGAAAGGTATAGGACTTAACAATGCAAGGAAAAGTAAAAATGTTTAACCAAGAAAAAGGATACGGATTTATCACTTTAGAAGATGGAAAAGATGTATTCTTTCATTACTCTCAATTAATGATGGAAGGTTTCAAAACAATTGAAAATGATGTTGAAGTTGAATTTGAAGTAGTGGAAACTGAGCGTGGTTTACAAGCTCATAATATTGTTAAACTTTAGAAGTTGGTTAAAAAGTGAGTTTTACTCGCTTTTTTATTTTTATTATATGTAAATTGTGGTACAATAAGACAGAATCTTGGTTATGAATGGGAGGAATTACAATGAGTAATTTTATCGAACGTCTTTTTAATGGGGAGAAGAAAATGTTATCAAAACTTGAAAAGACAGCTAAACAAGTAGATAGTTTAGCCGAGCAGATGTCTTTATTAAGTGATGAGCAATTAAAAAGTAAAACATCTGAATTTAAAGAGCGTTATGCTAATGGTGAAACTTTAGATGAACTATTAATAGAAGCGTTTGCGACAGCTCGTGAAGCTGCTAAGCGTGTAAATAATGAATATCCATACCTTGTACAAATTATGGGGGCTACTGCTATGCATGGTGGTGATATAGCAGAAATGCGTACAGGGGAAGGAAAGACGTTAACATCAGTCCTATGTGTATATTTAAATGCATTAGCTGGCAAGGGAGTTCATGTTGTTACAGTTAATGAATATCTTGCAAGTAGAGATGCTGAATGTATGGGAAGAATTTATACATTTTTAGGTTTAACAGTTGGTGTAAATGCACGTGCTTTAACACCTAGTGAAAAGCGTGCAGCATATGCATGTGATATTACATATACAACAAATTCTGAACTTGGCTTTGATTACCTAAGAGATAATATGGTTACAAGAGTTGAGGATCGTGTATTACGTCCTTTACACATGGCTGTTGTGGATGAGGTTGACTCTATTTTGATCGATGAATCTAGAACTCCTTTAATTATTTCAGGTGGTGCAAAGCAAACAGCTAATTTATATATTCAAGCAGATGTATTTGCGAAGAGCTTAAACTCATCAGAATATGAAATAGATGAGAAAACAAAACAAATTCAATTAACAGAAAATGGAGTTGTAACAGCAGAGCGAAAATTTAAGTTAAACAACTTATATGATATTGAGCATACACAACTGGTACACCATATTCAACAAGCTTTAAAAGCGAATTATATTATGAGTAAAGATGTTGAGTATGTTGTACAAGATGATGAGATTGTAATTGTTGATCAGTTTACTGGACGTTTAATGAAAGGACGTGCATACTCTGATGGTTTACATCAAGCAATTGAAGCTAAAGAAGGTGTCAAGATTAAAGAAGAGACAAGTACATTAGCAACGATTACTTATCAGAACTTCTTCCGTTTATATGAAAAGTTATCTGGTATGACAGGTACAGCAAAAACAGAAGAAGAAGAATTTTTATCTATTTATAATATGCGTGTTATTGAAATACCTACGAATAGACCAATTGCACGTATCGACTATCCAGATGCTATCTTTGCGACTCCACAATTAAAATTTGAAGCCCTTGCTAATGAGGTAAAAGCGTTATATGATCGAGGACAACCCGTTCTTGTTGGAACTATTTCGGTTGAAACTTCAGAACTTGTTTCAGCGTTATTGAAGCGTATGCATATTCCACATGAAGTATTAAATGCAAAAAATCATGCACGTGAGGCAGATATTATTGCGAATGCAGGACGTCCAAAATCAGTAACGATTGCGACTAATATGGCAGGACGTGGTACAGATATTAAACTACCTCCTGAATCAAAAGAATTAGGTGGATTAGCTGTACTTGGTAGTGAACGTCATGAATCACGACGTATTGATAATCAGTTACGTGGTCGTAGTGGTCGTCAAGGAGATCCAGGGTTTTCTAGATTTTATGTTTCTTTACAAGATCCTTTAATGATTCGATTTGGTGGAGAGAAGCTACAATCTATATTTTCAACATTAGGAGATCAACAAATTGAGTCAAAACTTGTCACAAAGTTAATTGAACAAGCACAAAGAAGAGTCGAAGGTTATAATTTTGATGTTCGTAAACAATTATTAGAATATGATGATGTATTGAGAAAACAACGTGAAATTATGTATGAACAACGAAATTTTGTATTAGAACATGAAGATGTACATGATATTATTCATGATATGTTTGATCGTGTGATTACTTCTATCATTCATAGTAATGTAGAAGATAGTCGCTACGAAGAACATCTTGATTATTCTTCTATCGTAGCAGGGCTACATGTATTAGGGCTTGAAGAAGGTACAATTAGCGAAGAGGAACTTCGAGGAAAAACCAAAGATGAAGTATGTGTGTATTGTTGTGATAAAATATTTGGTTTATATGAGTCCAAAATAGAAGAGTATAAAGAACAGTTCTTACCATTTGAAAAATCCATTCTATTGCGTACAATAGATCGTAACTGGATTGAACATATTGATATGATGTCAAAGTTAAGAGAAGGTATTCATTTACGTTCTTATGCTCAAAACAATCCATTACAAGCGTACGTGTCAGAAGGTTTTGATATGTTTGAAGAAATGATGGATAGTATTGCACGTGAAGTTGTTTTCTTTGCGTTAAAATTAAAAGTGGAAAGAAGAGAAGAAAGAATCTAATGGAACTATATGAAATAAAGCAAGGATTGGAGACTCACTCAGCTAAATTAAAACAGCTGGGTGAGTCACTTTGACCTAACTGCTAAAAGACATAAAATAGAAGAACTGACAAGTCTAACACTGGATGAGAATTTCTGGAGTCATCCACAACAAGCACAAAATACAATAAAGAAGTTAAATGCAGAAAAAGATATTGTTGATCAGTATGATGAATTAATATCGTGTATCGAGAATTTAGAAGAAACTTATGTCTTATTAAAAGAAGAACAAGATGAAGAAATTGCACAGTTATTTGAGGAAGATTATCTTTCTTTATTGGAGTTGTTTGATGCATTTGAAGTAAAGACGCTGTTATCGCATGAGTATGATCATTCCAATGCTATTGTGGAAATTCATCCAGGTGCTGGTGGAACAGAAGCACATGATTGGGCTCAAATGTTATATCGTATGTATTCTCGATGGGCTGCTAAAAAAGGTTATAAAGTAAGCGTACTTGATTATCTTGCTGGTGAGGAAGCTGGAATAAAATCTGTAACTTTTTTAGTAGAAGGTGATATGGCTTATGGAAATCTTAAATGTGAGAAAGGAGTCCATCGTTTAGTACGTATATCTCCTTTTGATTCTGGTGCAAGAAGACATACATCGTTTGCCTCATTAGATGTTATGCCACAATTTAATAATGAAATTGAAATTGAAATTAAGCCAGAAGATTTATTAGTAGAAACCAAGCGAGCAAGTGGAGCAGGTGGACAGCATGTGAATAAAACAGACTCTGCTGTACGTATGGTTCATAAACCTACAGGATTAATTGCGACATGTCAAAGTGGAAGAAGTCAACATGAGAATCGTGAAGAAGCTTTACGTATATTAAAAAGTAGACTTTATCAACAATTAATTGAGGAACAAGAAGCAAAGCTTGCGGAAATTAAAGGGGAACAAAAATTAATTGAATGGGGATCTCAAATACGATCGTATGTATTTCACCCATATTCGATGGTAAAAGATCATCGCACAAATTATGAGACAAGCCAAGTGCAATCGGTTATGGATGGTGATTTAGATGCTTTTATATATGCGT
>CAZQFM010000012.1:0-21396 GCA_964592705.1 uncultured Erysipelotrichaceae bacterium | reverse complement strand
ACACTCTTTAACCTCACTCAATTCTTCTCGTATAATATCTAAAACACGTGAGTGATTTGCAAGAATATCACGTAAATCAGCTATGCGTAATAATAATTCTTGATATTCATTTTCGATTTTATCTCTTTCTAAACCTGTAAGACGTATTAATATCATCTCTAAAATAGCACGAGCTTGAATCTCTGTTAATTTAAATTGAGACATAAGACCTTCCATTGCTTCTGCATCTGTTTTAGATGCACGAATCAATTTAATAATGGCATCAATATGATCTAATGCAATTCTTAAACCTTCTAAAATATGAGCACGATCTTCTGCCTTTTTCAATTCATATTTTGTTCTTCTAACAGTTACATCAATCTGGTGATCAATATAGTGTTGTAACGCTTCTTTAATCCCCATTTGTTTTGGAGCACCATTCACAAGCGCTAATAAATTTACACCAAAAGATGTTTGAAGGGATGTCATACGATATAATTGATTTAAAATAACATCAGCTTGTACATCTTTACGTAATTCAATTACAATTCGAATTCCTTCACGATTACTTTCATCACGTAAATCTGTAATTCCATCAATTAATTTTTCACGTACAAGAACAGCAATTTTTTCAACTAAATTAGCTTTATTTACCTGATATGGAATTTCATATACAACTATTCTAGTCTTTCCATTGGCCATCTCTTCAAGCTTAACTTTGGATCTTGTAATAATTGTCCCTCTACCTGTTTCATATGCTTGTTTAATTCCAGCACGACCTAAAATAATACCACCAGTAGGAAAATCAGGTCCTTGCATATAGTTATCCATAATCTCCATTATAGTAATATCTGGATTATCCATTATAGCTAAAGTCGCATCAATGGTTTCTCTTAAATTGTGTGGTGGAATATTGGTAGCCATACCTACTGCAATACCTACTGCACCATTCACAAGTAAATTAGGAAACCTCGCTGGCATAACAACAGGTTCACGCTCTTCACCATCATAGTTGAAATCATAATCAACAGTATCTTTTTGAATATCTTTAATCATTTCCATAGCGATTTTCGACATTCTTGCCTCTGTATAACGCATGGCAGCAGCTCCATCACCATCCATAGAACCAAAGTTTCCATGCCCTTGAACCAATTCATATCGATAACTAAAATCTTGTGCCATACGCACCATTGCATCATAAACAGCAGTATCACCATGAGGGTGATATTTACCAATTACCTCTCCAACAATACGTGCAGATTTCTTATATGGTTTACTAGCAACAATTCCTAGTTCGTTCATTGCATGTAAAATACGTCTATGTACTGGTTTTAATCCATCTCGTACATCAGGAAGAGCACGAGAAACGATAACTGACATGGAGTATTCAAGAAAGGAAGTCTTCATGACATCTGATATATTAACTGGTACCAGCTTATCTTTATTATTTATATCCATTATCTAGTATACCTCCTAAATATCTAAATTTTTAACATATAGAGCATTTTCTTGAATGAAATTTCGTCTAGGTTCTACTTCATCTCCCATTAACATACCGAAAATAGCATCTGCCTCCATAGCATCCTCTATAGAAACTTGTTTCAAAGTCCTAAATTCTGGATCCATTGTACATTAACATTCTCACCCATTTGTTGTTTCACAATTTCCATTTGTTCTTCTTTATAAACATACTCTATACGATTTCCTTTAGCTACCTTAAATAAAGGAGGTTGTGCAATGTAAATATATCCACCTTCAATAATCGGTTTCAAATAACGATAAAAGAATGTTAAAAGTAATGTACAAATATGAGCTCCATCGACATCGGCATCGGTCATGATAATAATTTTATGATAACGAAGTTTATTTACATCCATTTCATCTCCTATACCACAACCAAAAGCAGTAATCATCGAGCGAATTTCATTATTTTCAAAAATCCTATGTAAACGTGCTTTTTCTACATTTAAAATTTTTCCTCGTAAAGGTAAAATAGCTTGATATTTAGAGTTTCTTCCTTGCTTAGCACTTCCTCCGGCAGAATCCCCCTCGACAATGTAAATTTCACATTCTGTTGCATCTTTACTTGAACAATCAGCTAATTTCCCAGGTAAAGAAGATATCTCTAAAGCACTTTTTCTTCTTGTTAATTCTCTCGCCTTTTTAGCAGCCAAACGAGCCTTACTTGCTATAATAGCTTTATCTACAATAATCTTAGCAGTTTCTGGATGTTCCATAAAGAAACGTTCTAACTGTTCTCCTAATATACCAGAAACAATTTTACGAACTTCTGTATTTCCCAATTTTGTTTTTGTTTGTCCTTCGTATTGTGGATCAGGATGTTTAATAGAAATGATCGCTGTTAATCCTTCTCTAACATCATCTCCTGATAAACTTTCATCTTTCTTTAAAAAATTATTATCTTTTGCATAACTATTCACAACACGCGTTAATGCTAATCGGAAACCATCTTCATGTGTACCACCTTCATGTGTATTAATATTATTACAGAAAGAATAAACATTTGGTAAATAACCATCATTATATTGTAATGCAATTTCAGCTACAATGCCTTCTTCCATTCCTTCTACATACACAATCTCATCATGTAACACGGTTTTATTTTGATTAAGGTAATCTACATATTCACGAATACCACCTTCATACTTGTAAACAACTTTTTTCTCTTCTCCACGTTCATCTTTTAATATTAACTTAATTCCTTTATTTAAGAATGCTAACTGTCGAATACGAGTATTTAATGTTTCAAAGTTATAAATCGTCGTTTCTTGAAAAATCTCACTATCAGCTTTGAAACGTACAATTGATCCATGTTTATCAGTATCACCGATTACTTTAAGAGGAGCAACTGTATGACCACCATTTTCAAAACGAATATAATGTTCTTTTCCATCTTGATGCACATTTACTTCTAACCACTCAGATAACGCATTTACAACACTAGCACCAACTCCATGTAAACCACCAGATACTTTATAAGCACCACCACCGAATTTTCCTCCAGCATGTAATACTGTAAAGATTGTTTCTACTGTTGATATTCCTGTTTTCTTATGTTGCCCTACAGGCATCCCACGGCCATTATCTTCTACTCGAATAATATTGTCTTTTTCAATTGTAATTTCAATATCTGTCGCATAACCGGCCAATGCCTCATCAATAGAATTATCTACAATTTCCCATACTAAATGATGTAAACCTCTCTCACTTGTAGTACCAATGTACATCCCTGGTCTTTTACGTACAGCCTCTAATCCTTCTAAGACTTGTATATCATCAGCAGTATAAGAATGATTAACTTTTATATCTTCCATAATCTATTTCCTCCTATTGCTTACTTATGCAACCATTTTCTACCTTCCAAATATGAAATTTCCTATCTTCTAAACATGGAATATCCATAACCTCAGTTGTAGATATAAATATTTGAACTTCTTTTGGTAACGATAGAAGTAATGTTTGTCTTCTAAATACATCTAATTCTGAAAACACATCATCTAATAATAATACGGGATATTCTTTTATAATAGAATGAATCATATGTACAATACCAACTTTCAAAGATAAAAGTACACTTCTTTTCTGTCCCTGTGATGCAAAAGATTCAATCTCTTTTCCATTCAATAACAACATAAAATCTTCTTTATGTATACCAACTGTTGTTTGCTTTATCATAAGATCCCTATCTAATGTTTTCTTGTACTTATTTCTTAGTGTTTCTTCCATTACCTTTATATCATCATAAGGAACACAGCTTATATATTCAAATGACAACTCTGTACAATCCTGTGATAGTTCTTCATAAAAAGGTTTACAATACTTTAATAAATTCCATAAAAATTGATGCCTTTGTTTAATAATAAGTGTTTGATGATGAATCATCTGTTCGGTTAAAACATTCAGAAATTGAATATCTACTTTCTCTTTTTTTAAATATGAATTTCTTTCCCTTAATAACCGATGAAAAGTAGTTAAAGTACTTGTATATTGTTTGCTAATCTTACTTAGTTCCATATCAATAAACTTTCTTCTAATCCGTGGTGATGAATGAAATAATCTCATATCATCTGGACAAAACATAATCGCATTGAATTCACCAATAAAATTAGAAACTTTACGGATTGGTGTGTGATAAATAAAAAGATTTTTTCCTTTTTCATTTACACAGATTCTTTGTTCAAAGGATGTATCTTTCTTTTTAATGAAACTATCAATAATAAAAGAATCTTGTCCGTTATATATGAGCTCTTTATCTTCTTGAATACGATGTGATCTTGTCGTCGAAAGATAAAGAATAGCCTCTAACAGATTGGTTTTCCCTTGAGCATTCTTTCCTACAATTAAATGAATACCACTCTCAAAATATAATTGTACATCACGATAATTACGATAATTACGAAGTCTCATTTTTTCAATTTTCATCGAATAATAAATAGATCTCCTTCAATTACAATAGTATCTTCACGATAAAGTTTTCTACCTCTACGATTCTCCTTTTCACCGTTTACTTGAATAGATAATTGTTTCACGGCAAATTTAGCTTCACCACCACTTTGAATATAATTTGTCAATTTTAGTAATTGTCCTAATGTAATATACTCTGTTGTTATTTTTATATCCATCATTAAACCTCTTTCAGCTACTATATTATATCATAAAAACCCTTTTTTTGGTGAATGAAAAAGGATATTTTATAATATTTTGAACTTGTAAGATAAATTTAGACACATAAAAAGTGAAAAAGAAGAACGGGCGTCAATTGGGTAATGGTGCGCAACCAATTGGAAATGAATAACTCGATGAAAAAGTGAATGATGAAATATAAGGGATATTGTATGATTCGAAAATGGTAATGTCTTAATGTAAGAATAACAATGAAAAAAAGGACTGACTCCTGTTCAATACAGAAATCAATCCTTTGCGGCTGTTTCATTCATCAACATATGGTATCCAAATGATTGGGTTCACTTCAATATTTGATTACTTTTAGGTCTTTTTAATTTTTGATTGAAATAAAAAATAAAGGCATTTTTATTCTTTTGAAAGTAAAAAATAAAAAATTATTTTTTTTGTGAGAGGTACATTTTTCCTAAAAAAAGTGCAATAAATAAAACAAGTAAATACATTTTTTGTTTATCGACATATTCAAAAATGGGGAAAAAGAAGGAAATAACAAGAAGAATTACAAAAATACTTCCAAAAACAATTAATGCATCATTAAAATAATTGATGAATTTATTCATTATTGCAAGCCGAAATTTCCACAAAGAATACCAATGAAGTAATTGTAATCAAACCAAATACCATGTCTAATTTCCCCCGCTGCTAATCCTAATAATCCACAGACTGTAGCAATTTTTTTCCCAGGAATATGAATTCCAGCAATAATAAATCCAGCTTGAACTGCAAGTCTTACATTATTACCGTCAATATATATTCGTGCATAATTCCAATAAAACTCAATGTCATTTTTACCGTTTTTTCTAGCAAGATTTTCTTTAAGTGAGATTTTATTATTGTTGGAATCTACAATATAAATTGAAAATTCATTGTTTTCATTATTTAATGAATTTTTAATTTTTTCATTAGTATCATTAACTTGTTTTACAACATTTTCCACTTGTTCTTGAGGTAGAACTATTTTTAAATTTTCTAAATCAATTTTAAATTCTTGGGATTTAGAATCAAAGCGAATATATTGATCAGCTATTGATTCTATTTGTTTTTGTGAGTCTAATTTTTTTGTAGTTATTTCATTTTTTTCTGCTGCTAAAATATTTAATGCTGGGCTAACATTATTTGAAAGTAATAAGGCTACTAAAAAAGCTGATGTGATTTTGAATATTTTTTTCATATTTATTTTCTCCTATCTTAATTTCAAGAATCGTATGCATACCATCTCGACACATACATAATAAGACAGGATTAAAATTTCAACAATACTTTCAGTAGCTAGTTGCTTATAAACAAAAAAATCATATTTTATTTCATAATTTGTAAAAAATCATCAATCCCGTCTTTAGAAGTTAGAACCATTAATATTTAGGAATATAACTCTAGAATATATCTCATTCTAAGGCTTTAATAAAGGCGTTTTTTTAATCTTTATTCACTTGAAAATATTTTTTTAAATGATATTACAATGGTGTTAGTGGTGCTATTTATGAGGAATGATATTATGGACTATTTCTTAAAGATTACCAAACAAAAGAACCATACTTATTTAGCTATATACGAAAGCTTCTATTCACACAATAAAAAAGGTACTACTCATAAGTCTCTTGGTAGCCTCAAATCCTGTATAGAAAAAGGTATAGATAATCCTATTACATACTATAATGAGGAAGTTAAGAAGCTTAACAATGTAAGAAAGAAGTTTTCATTGGCAATATTTCACCTATTAAATACCTTGGTTACTTTCCATTAGTTTCCATTCTTAACCATTTGGATATTAAAATATATATAGATTTTTATAAGCTTACTACTCATTATCAGTTTGATCTATGCAAGAAGTGTTCATCCATGCAGTAAATATAAGATGTTTCATGAAGTTATGACAAGTCTATTTGAAACCATCAATATATCATATGATTAATTACTCGATGGTCTATCTTTCTTTGTTAATAAATATGAAAAGATAGTGGAATTATTTACCAATCTAGTAAATAAAAAATATAAAATAGATACTAATACTACTTACTTCGATTGTACTAATTTTTACTTTGAAATAGATAGAGAAGCTGACTTTAGAAGAAAGAGACCATCGAAAGAAAACAAAAAATCACCTATCATTGGAATTGGATTATTACTAGATAACAATCAAATTCCTATCGGTATGAAATTGTTTCCTGGTAACTAGAGTGAAAAGCCTATCCTTAGAAATATTATAGATAATCTAAAAAAGCAAAATAATATTAAAGGAAGAACTATTCATGTTGCTGATAAGGGGCTTCATTGTTCAAAGAATATCCTTCAATCATTATCAAATAAAGATGGATACCTATTCTCAAAGTCAGTAAAGACACTTCCAGAGACAGAGAAAACATGGATACTGCTTGATAGCGACTATAAATGTGTTACTACTTCTCATGGTGAACTTCATTATACATATAAGTCATGCATATATGAGTTCTCTTATTCTTACATAGATACGAATGGTAAAAGAAAAACGATAACTATTAAAGAAAAAATGTTAGTTACTTATCATCCATCCTTAGCTGCAAAAAAAGCTAAAGTATCCATAAATGAAGAAGCTGTAGAAAAAGCCTTAAAATTCACTGGATATGATCTATTGGTAACCTCTGAAATAAAGTGAAGGATATAGATATATATAATACTTATCATCATTTATGAATAATAGAAGAATCCTTTAGAATTATGAAAAGCGACTTAGATGCAAGACCTGTATTCGTCCAAAAAGAGGAAAGCATAAAAGGTCATTTCTTGGTATGTTATCTAGCGTTATTACTGGAAAGAATATTTCAATTTCATATTAAAAAAATAAATATGGGACAGCTGAAATAGTTAACTTCATTAAGAATTTTAAACTTGTAAAGACCAATAACGACTATATTAATGCCAGTATTATGACATACTTTATAAAGGAACTATCTGAGATCAAATCTTTACCACTTAACAATTATTTCTTGGGTGACACCAAAATTAAAAAGTTGCTTAAAGCAACTTTCATCTTAATTATTACGCATATGTTCTTACAGGTAAGACTAGTTGTAAAACACTATCATCATTTACTTCTTGTATAATGAAAGGTTTCATTTCTCCACAAAAAGAAAATTTAACAAGTGAACTATTTAAAGCTTTAATAGCATCAAAAACATAGCGTCCATTACAACTAATCTCTAAATGTGATCCATTAAAACTAGCACTGCTTAAAACTTCTGTAGAAGAACCAACTTCTGCAGATTTTGAAGAAAGTACACATTCATTCTCTTCTAATGAAAACTTAATAACGGATACACCATCATTTTTTATAAAACTAGCACGATCAATCGCATTTAACAAATCTTTAGAATCAATAGTTAATTCATAATCAAAAGATTGAGGAATTAATCGGTTTGTTTCTGGATAAATTCCGTCAATAAGTCTTGTTTGAATTAATGTATTACCAAGTATAAACTGTGCTTTTTTATCACTTACTGCGATCTCAACTTTTTCATCTTCAATTGTTTTACTTACTTCAGCTAAAGATTTCGCAGGTATTGTTATATTGAAATTTAAACTTTTATCTAAAATAATATGTTTTCTAGCTAAACGATAGGAATCTGTCCCTACACAATGTAAGAATGTATCTTTACATTCAAAATTAACACCTGTTAGAACAGGTCTTGTTTCTTTATCGCTTGTAGCAAACGAAGTTTGTGAAATAATAGTATGTAACACTTCTCCATCTAACTCAAAACTTTCATTAGGTTTTGTAAAATCAATGGCAGGATATTCATTTGCACTCATACCATTAATCTTAAATTCAGCACTATGACCACTAATTTTTGTAAGTGAATCATCAATCATTTCAACTTCTATTTCATCAGAGTCTATCTTTCTTACAATATCAACTATATATTTAGCTTCAATTACAACAGAACCAGTATCTTTAATTTCTAATAAATATTCTTCATTAGTTCTAAGTTTGGTTTGAATAGATATATCAGAATCACTACCTGTTAATACAAGTTCATCATTAGAAACTTCTATTTTAATTCCTGAAAAAGCAGGTAAAGGTGAATATGTAGAGATTGCTCTACTAGCAACAGATAATGCGTTAAAAAATTGTCTTTTTGATACTTTGAAATACATGGGTATTCTCCCTTCTTTATTTATCTTTTTATAATTATATAATAATAAGTATGTGGAAAATGTGGAAAACTCACAAATACACCTTACTTTACTATATATTCTAACAAAATTTAGTGTGGATTAAAAGTGGAAACATGTTGAAAACTTTTAATTTATACCTAACTGATGTTCAATTTTAGTTAATGCTTGGCGAAAAGATTCTTTTTCTTTTAGTAATTGATTCATTTTTTCATAAGACGACATCACCGTTGAATGATCTCTTCCTCCAAATTCTAATCCTATTTTTGTAAAAGGCATTTCTAAATGTTTTCTACAAAGATAAATAGCAATATGGCGTGCATTTGCGATATTAGCTGTTCTTGATTTTGATTCAATTTGTTGCTTTGTTAATCCATAAAACTCACAAACACAGCTTTTTATATTTTTAACTGTAATTTCTTCATCTTTTTGTATAATTGGATTTTCTTTAAAAATTTCTTGGGCAAATGTTAAATCAATACGTTCAGGATTATATAAAATCGCTTTAAAAAATAATTCATTAAGTGTACCTTCTAATTTTCTTACATCACTTGAGAATTTAGTAGCTAAGTAATCAAGAACATCATCATTAATCATGATTTCATCTTTACGACCTTCCATTTTCTTATGCAAAATGGCTTTCGCTGTTTCAAATTCAGGTGATCCAATCGAAACAGATAAACCACTACTGAAACGTGATATTAAACGATTTTCAATTCCTTTTAACTCACTTGGATGAATATCACTAGATATAACGATTTGTTTGTTATTGGTGATTAATTTATTATACAAGTTAAAGAAGATTTCTTGAGATGTACTTTGTGTTAAACGTTGGATATCATCTATAAGTAAATAATCAACTTCACTAATACGTTCTTTTATTTCTTCTACTGTTTTATTTTTCATTGCTTCTATAAGTAATGTTACAAAATCTTCACTATATATATAAAGAACTTTTTCTTCTGGCCGATTTTCTTTTATATAGTTAGCTATGGCATGCATTAAATGCGTTTTTCCTAATCCTGAATTCCCAAAAATAAATAATGGATTATTAAATTTTCCAGGATAGTAACAACATGATAAAGCTGCAGCTTGAGCCTCACGATTATTTTTTCCGACAATGTAATTATCGAAGTTATATTCTTTCTTTATTTTATCTTCAAAAATAATATTATTTCTACGGATGGACTCACTATTGTGTTGATATTCTAATATTTCGTTTTTTAAGAATATTTGACAAGATACTTCCATTTCCACAACTGCGGATAATTGTTGTTGGATGAATTGAATGGAATCCATCATAATTTGTTTATTAATTTTATAAGGTACTACAATAGAGGCTAAATCTTCTTTTATATCATGTAACGTAGAATCTTTAATCCATGTGTTAAAAACAGCACTATCAAAATGAGCACTTGTTTCTATATTTTGTAACGTTGTTTGCCATATAGTATCAAGGTGAGATTTTAAGTAATTTGACATGAGGGCCTCCTAAATTATATTCCACATAGTTTTCCACACTTTTCCACAGAATAGATTGTGGAAAAAATAGATGTGGAAAATTATGGGATGTGGAAAAGTGGATAACTATCCACATTATATGTAAGTTTTCAACCGTTATTATATAGTAAAAAATATAATAAATAAAGCACTATTTTAAATTTTCCACATTTTCCACACTATGTGGAAAACATTGGTAATTTTCATGTGGATAAAAGGTGGAAAACTTTTCTGCATAATAGATGTATACTGATCTTTTTTATAAATAAGCATCAAA
This sequence comes from uncultured Erysipelotrichaceae bacterium, assembly GCA_964592705.1. Taxonomy (GTDB): domain Bacteria; phylum Bacillota_I; class Bacilli_A; order Erysipelotrichales; family Erysipelotrichaceae; genus CAMWMY01. Next base: position 10,787 of record CAZQFM010000012.1, on the reverse strand, counting down.
TATACTGAAAAATACTTCTTATAATGATTCTTTTTATTAATATTTATGATTAGATAATATATTAGAAAAGAAATGATAACTTTCTTTTATTATAGTCTATCTATTTTATCAAGTGTTTATTATATGGATTATCACACTTGATAAAGCATAGTTATAAACAGTAAAAGTATTTCTATAACGATCGATTCTTTGTAGAAAGATATTATTATTTTTTAATCTTATGAGATAATTGTCATAGATTGACAGATATTGTTAGATAATATATATTTATCAATTGGATAGGAGGAAATATATACTTTGTAGAGAATGTGTGACAAAAGATAAAAAATGCACAATAAGATTACCAGATAAAGGGTTTAAAAGATTCTAAATGTTCAATAGAAGGTATGGAAGTAGATAAGAAATATATCGATAATATTTCTTCTGATAATCAGTATAATGTTTATAAAGTACCTACTATGTTTGTAGAGAAGTATAGAATAGAAGTAGAGTTGCCCTTAGATTTTGAAGTAGAAGATATTAATTAAAAAAGGAGAAATAAAATGGCAAAATTTTGTGTGAAATGTGGTAAGAAGTTAGAGAATGAAGAGGTATGTAATTGTACAACAAATAATCCTGAAAAAACTAATAATATTTCATCTATAGTTCATAATATTATAAGCTTAATCAAAGGAATGTTTGTTTCACCAGTGGATACAATGCAATCATTCATTCATGAAAATAACTTTATCAATGCATTAATTTCTATAGGTATTAGCGCTGTTGCAGGAGCTATCACGGTTTATTTTTTATTTGTAAAAATAATTAGTTTAGTATTTGATTTATTAGGATTAGTAGGTATTTCAAATTACTATAACTATTCTAGTTCCTTTAGAGGATTAGATATTCCTTATACTGGAATCATAATTGTAATTATTATTTCTATTATTATTTTTAATGCACTTATGGTAGGAATTGTATACTTTATAATTACTAAGATTTGTAAAAAGGAAGCAAATTATAAAGTATTGACTACATGGTTAGGAACTAGTGCAGGAGTATTAACAGTTGTATATCTTACTGTATCATTATGTATATTAATAGATTTATACAGCTTAGCATTCATTATCTATTGTTTAGGAAATGGACTTGTTATTTGTTATCAATATAAAGGTTTAAAATTTGCAAGTAACATAGATGAAAATAAAGTAGCTTATGTATTAATATCAACACTTATTTTATCAACTATAATACTTAGTTATATTTTAAATGTTTTAATGTAATAGATTATATCAATATGTTTATTAAAGGGATCATTCCTAGAATTTAAGTATTTGAAGCTTGATAAAGTAAATAGAGTTCATAGATAATCTTCTTATTCGTATTTAGAGATATTATCTATGAACATTTTTATATACTAAATGATAGTAAGTATGTATCTATGATATTATTTTCATAATTATAATCTGATTTTACAATGGATGGAACGGTTAATTATATAATAAATAATCATGTTATATTGACTTCTCATATAATATTAGGTATAATTTACGAGCAATGCTCAATTTATAACAATTAAAATATAGAAGTGGAGGTGGCTCATATGAAGAGAACATATCAACCGAGCAAAAGAAAACACCAGAAAACTCATGGATTCAGAGCCAGAATGGCTACTGTAGGAGGACGTAGAGTATTAGCACGTCGTCGTAGTAAAGGTAGAAAAGTGTTGTCAGCTTAAAAATCACCTTAGGGTGATTTTTTTGTATATGTAAATAGGTATCAAAAGAAGGAAGATAGTATGAAGAAAGTTTATCGTATAAAAAAATCACAGGAATTTCAACAAATTCTAAGTTATAAGAGATTTTATTCTTCTCCAGCTTTTGTTTTATATGTAAAGCCAAGAAAAGAGGATATTTCAAGGATAGGGATATCAGTAGGAAAAAAACTTGGTAATGCTGTTCAAAGGAATAAAATAAAGCGTCAAGTAAGAATGATGGTTCAAGATATTTATGATTTTCATGAGAATTTTGATACGATTATTCTAGTTCGTGCAAAATATCATGAAGAAAATTATATAAACAACAAAAAATGCTTGGAAAGATTAGTTAAAAAAGTTAAAATATAGGTGTATATGAAAGATAATAAGGAGATAAAAAGAAAATGAAACAGTTTTTTAAGGACAAAAGAAAACTAATGCTTGTAAGTGTGTTCATGTTACTTACGTTAGTTGCATGTAAGAGTGTTAGAAATGCTGATGGTAGTATTATTCAAGAAGCAGTTATAGGATTAGATACGAGTTTTAAACAAACGTTAAGTAGTGGTTGGTTTGATGGATTGATTGTATGGCCTATTTCTCAATTAATTAACTTTATTGCACAGTATTCTGATGCAGGTATTGCTATTATTATTGTTACTATTTTAATTAATATTATAACGTCTGTATTTACTATAAAGTCACAAGTAAGTGCTCAAAAAATGCAGATGTTACAACCAGAGATGCAAAAAATACAAAACAAATATGCCAATAACAAAGATCAAAGATCTCAAATGATGATGGCACAAGAAATACAAAAATTATATTCTGAACATAATATAAGTCCATTTGGATCGATTATTGTTATGTTTTTACAGCTTCCTATTATTTTTGGAATGTACCAAGCTACTATGAGGGCATCATCAGTAATTAATGGTACTTTTATGGGAATTAATCTTGAATCATCCCCTATGGCAGGAATGCAATCAGGACAAGTTGCTTATGTTATTATTTTCGTAGCTATGATTGTAGCACAAATTGTTTCTATGAAATTCCCACAATGGATTCAAAAATATAGAAAGAAACATAGTAATGTAAAGGAAAAAGCATATGCACAACCTGAAAAGAAGAGTGGTGGTATGGCTGGTTCCATGAATATGATGATGTATATGAGTACTTTTATGATTGCATTTTTAGGGATTAACTGGCCTCTTGGTATGTCATTTTATTGGTTAGTATCTTCATTAACAAGAATTGTTCAAAATATTGTAATTTATAAATATTTTATTAAAGATTAAGGTAGGAAGTTTCTTATGAAAACGTATACTGCAAAAAATATAAAAGAAGTATTGAAGATTGCCGCAAAAGAAAAAAATGTTTCTACAGAAGAATTAGTTTATCATATTCTTGAAGAAAATACAGGTTTTTTAGGAATAGGTAATAAAGTAAAAGCATTTGTATATTGTAATGAAGATGTAAAACAATTTCTTTACGATTATCTAGCTTTATATTTTGATAACATAGGAATAAAAGCTGAAATAAAAGTAGAAGGTGAGAAATGGAATTACCAGATTCAATTGAATACAGAAAATAATGCGATATTCATTGGAAAGAATGGTAAAACTTTACAGGCTTTACATACAGTATTAAATTCTGTTGTATCATCAAAGTTTAAAAAACGTATACGTGTAATGATAGATATTAATGGTTATAAAGAAGAAAAGTATCAAAAAATTTGTGCACTATCTATGAAGGTCGCAAAGAGCGTACAACAAACGAAAATGGATGCTTTATTAGATCCAATGCCTGCCGATGAAAGAAAGGTAATACATCGTTACTTGTCAGATATGCCTAATATTATGACGAAGAGTGAAGGTGAAGGTGACAATCGTAGATTGAGAATTGTTTATAAAAAATAGTGTCGTAGAATAATCATCCTATGATTTGATGTAGAATCAAAAAGGATGATTTTTTATTTGTGATTATTTGCTTGTCTTATTTTCCTTTTTGATAAGATAGGGTATAATATAGGTTACGAATAGAGGTGTTAATATGAAGCTTATTGTAGGACTTGGGAATCCAGGTAAAGAATATGAAAAAACAAGGCATAATGCAGGATTTATGGTAATAGATGAAATTGCAAAGCATCTTAATATCACAATAGATAGTAAAAAAAATAAAGCATTCATTGGACAAACGAGAATAGGAAATGAGAGTGTTCTTCTTATGAAACCACAAACCTATATGAATTTATCAGGGGAAGCTGTGAGAGATATTGTTTCCTATTATCATATAGATACGAAAGATATCATTATTATTTATGATGATTTAGATTTACCCGTAGGAAGTATTAGATTACGTAGTAAAGGAAGTTCTGGTGGACAAAATGGAGTAAAGAATATTATTCAACATCTTCATACACAAGAGATTCCACGTATACGTATTGGTATTGGAAAGGATTCACGTATTCCTACGGTAGATTATGTATTAGGAAAATTTCATAAAGAAGATCAAGAGAATCTTAGAAGTGCTCTTGAAAAGGCTGCTTTAGCTGCCATCCATAGTATTGAACATTCTTTTATGGATGCTATGAATGTATATAATAAAAAGTAGGGTGAAAGAATGAATAAAATTATAGAAATATTGCAAGAAAATCCTGCAGTAGATAGCTTATTAAAGAAAAAGAATAGCTTAGGTAATTTATCATTAATAGAAGAAGCACTTTTAATAAGTGCAGCATATAAAAAACAACCACAATCTTTTGTCATTGTCAAAAATAATATGTATACAGCACAAAAGTTGTATGAGCGTTTACTTCCTCTTACAAATGCCGATGTGCTGCTTTTTACAATGGAAGACTCTTTACGTGTAGAAGCTATTGCATCTTCACCTGAAAGCAAAGCAAATCAATTGGAGATTATGTCTTCTCTATTATCAAAAAGAAATGTCATTTGTATAACACATACAGGTGCTTTAATGCATTATTTACCTAGTCCTAGCCTATTTCAAAAAGCTTGTATATCATTAAAAGTAGATACTGAGATGCAATATGAAGAGTTAAAAAGTCAATTATTTAAAGCAGGATATACACATGTCAGTAGAGTTGACCAACCTTTATGTTATGCTGCTAGAGGTGGTATCATTGATGTCTATTCTATGAATTATGAATATCCTATACGAATTGAATTTTTTGATAATATTATTGAATCTATTCGTTTCTTTGATATATCCACACAAAGGACAATAGAAATTATCAAAGAAGTACAAATTATTCCAGCTAGTCATTTATTATTTGATGAACAAGAGATTGAAGAAATTATTGATAAAGCAAGTATACAATTAGAACAATCAAAAAAAAGATTACCAAGTGAAGTGGCAGAAAAATTACATACTACTATACAACAAGATTTTCATGATTTGCATCATCATGTACATCAATCTAGCTTGTATAAATACTATGCTTATGTAACGAACCATTATAATATTTTAGACTATATTCAAGATCCTTTTGTTATTTTATCTTCTAAAGAAGAAATAAAGGATAATGAAAAAAGAATATTGGAAGAAACAGTATCTTATATTCAGGAACTATTTCAAGAAGGGTGTTCATTACCAAATTATCAATTATATGAAAGTATGGATAATCTACTTTTAGATTATAATATTTCTTATGTTCAATTATTTGTAGATTATAAAAAAGCGGAATCATCGCAGATTATGATGCAAATGCAATCTGATTTTGATTTTCATCGTACGATGCAACATATTGTAAAAGAAGCTGATCATAGGATAGTAGTACTTTATTTAAGTAAAAAAGAAAAAGAACAAGTTATACAATATATGGATGATCATGAAGTTTCTTATGTATTAAAAAACGAAGATGAATCTCTACAACAAGGTATACAAATAATAGAGAAAAACTATGTTGAAGGTTTTGTATGCATCTTAGAAAATATTAGTGTTTATACTGGAAAAGAGATCTTTCATAGCACACCAAAGAGAACACATTATTCGAATAAATTTAAAGAAGCTGAAGTATTAAGTAATTATATGGAATTAGTACCAGGAGATTATGTAGTACATCACCAGCATGGTATTGGAAAATATATTGGTATTATTACCAAAGAAATAGACCAAGTACATAAAGACTTTTTACATATTGCTTATAAAGGTGATGATGTATTATTAGTTCCATTAGACCAATTTAAACTAGTACGTAAATTTGTATCAAAGGAGGGCGCAACTCCTAAATTGAATAAATTAGGTAGTGGAGATTGGGAAAAAACAAAGAAAAAAATGAGTGAAAAAATAGCGGAATTATCAGATCGTTTAATTCATATATATGCAACAAGAGAAGATTGTATAGGGTATGCATTTCCAAAAGATACCATTATGCAGAAACAGTTTGAAGATGACTTTCAATATGAGTTAACAAATGATCAGGACAAAGCAGTTAAAGAGATAAAGGCTGATATGGAAAATCCTAAACCGATGGATCGACTATTATGTGGAGATGTTGGATTTGGAAAAACAGAAGTTGCTATACGGGCTGCTTTTAAAGCTGTTTTAGGAGGAAAACAAGTTGCTTTTCTTTGTCCAACGACTATTTTATCTAATCAACATTTTAAAACATTCATGAAAAGGTGTAGTAATTATCCAATTGAAATTGCAGTATTAAACCGATTTGTATCTTTAGCTGAACAAAAAGAAATCATCAGAAGAGTAAAAGATGGATCTATAGATGTTTTAATTGGTACTCATCGATTACTATCAAAAGATATTATATTTAAAGATTTAGGTTTTTTAATTATTGATGAAGAACAACGTTTTGGTGTAGAACATAAAGAAAAAATAAAAGAGCTAAAACATAGTGTTGATGTATTATCATTAAGTGCTACACCAATACCAAGAACATTGCAAATGTCACTTATTGGAATTCGTTCATTATCTCAACTAGATACACCACCATTAAATCGTATGCCTGTACAAACATATGTAATTGAAAAGAATATGCAAGTAATCAAAGAGATTATTCAACGTGAATTATCACGTAATGGTCAAGTATTCTACTTATATAATAATGTAAAAGAGATATATAATGTAGAACGAAAATTAAGGCAACAATTATCTGATATAGAGATTGGTGTAGCACATGGTAAGATGAGTAGTGAAGAAATTGAAGATGTTATGATGAACTTCACTAATAATAAATATCAAGTACTTGTATGTACAACAATTATTGAAACAGGAATTGATATTCCTAATGCAAATACTATTATTATTGAAGATGCAGATTGTTTTGGTTTATCACAACTTTATCAAATTAAAGGTCGAGTAGGAAGAAGTGATCGTTTAGCTTATGCATATTTAATGTATTCTCCACAAAAACAGTTAAGTGAAATTGCGATGAAAAGATTGACCTCTATTAAGGAATTTACACAACTTGGAAGTGGATATAAAATTGCCATGCGGGACTTAACAATTCGTGGTGCAGGAGATATGCTAGGTCCTCAACAAGCAGGGTTTATTGATACTGTAGGTATCGATATGTATATTGAGATGTTGAATAGTGCTATAATGGAGCGAAAAGGGATAAAACAAGAAGTATTACCAGAATTAAAGAAAGCAAATACGAAGATAGATGCATATATACCTAATCAATTCGCAAAAGAAGATTATGAAAAACTTACCCTATATCAAAGAATTGATGAAATTAGAACGAAAGAACAGCTTGTAAATATGATGGAAGAAATCAAAGATAATTATGGACGCTTACCAAAAGCAGTACAAATGTTATTTGAAAAGAAACGATTAGATATTTTAATCAATGAAGAGCATGTACAAACCTTTATGGAATTGGATAAAGTAGTTGAGCTTACATTTCAAAGTAAGTGGTCAAATGCTATTGATGGTGTAAAACTTTTTGAAGAAATGACGAATATTTCAAAAGATATTATGATTCGTTATGTAGATAAGAAAATTATAATGAAAGTACCAAAGTCTAGAAATTGGCTATTGACTGTAGTTAACATTTTAGAAGTTACAAAACGTAATTATCCTTCTATAGAAGAAATATAAGTTAGAGTATATTAAAAAAAGATGATTATATTGATATCGTATAATCATCTTTTTTAGAAAAAAATAAAAATATTAAATTATATAATATTACGGTGTATTGTATACTTATTGTATTTCTTGATCTAAGGAACGAAATTCATCCGTATTAAAGAAATCAACTAAAGTCATATCCAATCCATCACAAACTTTCTTGATTGTTGAAACTGTTGGGTTTTTACTAACACCTGAAGTTATGTTGTTTAGCGTAGATTGTGTAATTCCACAAATAATACTCAACTTATTCAGTGTAATATTATTTTCTGCGCAAAGTTCTAATATACGATTACTACATGCTTTTCCTATTGTCATATTCACATTACTCCTATCTATCCTCTTCTTATTCTAAACATTCAACTATGTAAAGATTAATTTTTGATAGTTAAAAATGATAAGTCAAAAAAATATCATGTAATAAAGTTAATATAAAATGTAGTATATTCACTTTCCATTTGAGCATACTACTTATTAGTAAAGGAGTGTATGACTAAATGAAAGCTACTGGTATCGTAAGAAGATTGGATGATTTAGGAAGATTAGTCATTCCAAAAGAAATACGTAAACAATATCGATTAAAAGAAGGAGATAGTATTGAATTTTTTATTGATAATGATCGAGTTATTATTCAAAAATATGATTTATTATCTCGTCATTTAGAAGAAATAAAAATTATGTGTGAAACATTAGAAACAATGTATAAAAATAGAATTTTATTTATTCAAGATGAATGGTTAAATCAATATTCCCATAAAGTTAATGAAAAATTTATTAATATTTGTCATGTACATAGAATTACAGAGTTTAGTAGAGAACAAATTTTTAAAGATGATATGACTTTTTATAATGGTGTAATATATCCTGTGGTTTCTTATGGAGATTGGTATGGTGCTTTTGTCATTGTATATGATAAAAAAGTATTAACAAAAGAAGATCTTCATGCAGTAGAAGCATTTACTAAATTTTTAACTCGCCAACAAGAAAATTAAATGATAAACTTAATGAAGAGGTGAGATTATGCGTCTTGATAAATATTTGAAGACTGCACGTATTTTAAAAAGAAGAACAGTAGCGAAAGAATTATGTGATCAGCAACGTGTTTATGTTAATGATAAGATAGCTAAACCAAGTACAGAAATTAAAGTTCAAGATAGTATCAAAGTTATATTTGGTTATCGAGAACTAACAGTACGTGTTTTAATGATTCAAAAGCAGGTTAATAAAAATGATGCAGCACTTATGTTTGAAATAATAGAAGAAAAAAGGATAGAAAAAAAAGAAGATATTTACAATGTTACGATGTAATATCTTCTTTTTCTTTTTTATACGCTACAAAGGATAGTATTGGTATAGCAGAAGCAACGCAGATGATAAGAATAGGTAATATCCAATTCCATGGTGTTGGAAACTTACTAATATATCCTTGGAAGAAAATAAAGAGTACAATAAGAGGTAAGATATAACTTACATAAATACGCATCATTTTAGGGAATTTTAAACCTTTTCCAGTATTAACTTCTTGTATAAAATTCTTCCATCCCCAACCATAACGTGTTGTACAGAATAATAAGTATAGGATAGCACCAATTGGTAATAAATTACTACTTACAATAAAGTCTTCTAAATCTTGTATAGTAGATCCTGCACCTAGTGGTTGAATACCACTTAATAAGTTAAATCCTAAAGCACATGGTAGCGATAATATAATAATGATAAGAATATTGATACATACAGCTTTCTTTCGTGAACAACCTGTTAAATCCATAGCATATGAAATAATATTTTCAAAAACAGCAACAATTGTTGTTAAGGCTGCAAATGTCATAAAGACAAAGAATAAAGATCCCCATAATTGACCTAGTGGCATATTATTAAAAATATTAGGTAATGTTATAAAGACAAGTCCTGGACCTTCATTTGGATTTACATTGTACGCAAAACAAGCGGGGAAAATAATAAATCCTGCAATAATTGCGACAATTGTATCTAATAATGTAATATTAATACTTTCTCCTAATAAACGTCTACTTTTTCCAATATAGCTACCAAATACTGCAAGAGATCCAATTCCTAAAGATAAAGAAAAGAATGCTTGCCCCATAGCTGCAAAGATAACTTCTATTAAATTATCACTTATGGATGAAAAATCAGGAATTAAATAAAACTTCAATCCTTCTAAAGCGTTTGGCAATGTAACAGCTCTTATAACAAGGATAATCATAACAAGGAATAGAAAGGACATCATATATTTTGATATTTTTTCTACACCATTTTGAAGCCCTTTTGAGCATATACCAAAACCTATGAGTACAATAGCAACCATCCAAAAGATTTGTGATAAAGGATTTTCTAACATATTATGAAAGGTTCCACTTATTTGTTCAGAAGGTAATCCTATAAATTCACCTTTCACCATTTTAAAGAAGTATGCTAACATCCATCCTCCTACGGTTGTATAAAACATCATTAATAAGTAATTACCTAACATCGTAATATATTTTATATGTTTCCACTTTGTACCTTTTGGTTGCAAAACATCAAACGATAAGGCAGATGATTTTTGTGATGCTCTTCCTACTGAAAATTCCATAGTCATGATAGGTAAACCTAAAATAAATAAAAAGAATAAGTAAAAAAGGACAAAGGCAGCTCCTCCATATTTTCCTGTAATATAAGGAAATCGCCAAACATTTCCTAATCCAACAGCACAACCTGCTGAAATTAATAAAAAACCTAGTCGCGAAGAAAATTTCTCCCTATTCATAATCTATATCCCAACTTACCTATTATGTAATGCAATTTTAATTGGTTAGTATTAGAATGTCAATAAATATTCCTTTTACATTCTCTTATTAATCTTCATCTTTCTTTTCATGAGAAGGAATACTTGTATTCATAAGATCATAGTATGTAACATGAAGGAGGGACAATATGATTGATGATA
>CAZQFM010000011.1:0-23389 GCA_964592705.1 uncultured Erysipelotrichaceae bacterium | reverse complement strand
ACACAAGTTCACCATTTGTATTTCTTACTCTTTTTTCCATAGATATACGACCATTACGTTGTGCTCCCATTACATTCACAACTTCTATAACATTGCTTACACCAGGTAACACAGTAAATGTTGCAATGTCACTTAGATTACCACCATTTACTACATATTGTACACGATACCCTTGGCTACTTACTTCTTGTAATGTGAAATCTCCATTTGGAAGTTCATGAGTAACTAAATGCCAGTTATTCTGTGCATTTAATACATACACTTTATCAAAGTTATTTCCTCTTACTTGTACTTGAAACACTTGATCATTTTGTGGTCTTATAAAATTTCCCGCTTCATCTTGAATATATTTAAATACTTCCAACATATTACGATCTTGTGTCATCTCATTAATAACTTCCACAACATTTGTTTGTCCACGATCCATATAAACATTTGCACTATCTACTTCAGCCCCACCATTAATACGATATGTTGTTGTGAAACCATAAGAATCTTCTTCACGTATCGTATAATTTCCTACATCTAAATTATGCAATGTGATAGAGAATGCATTATTACCATTTAATTGAAAACTTTCTTGATATCCACTACTTGCATTACTTACACGTATAGTATATTCATCTCCATCTGCAGGACGAATTAATAATCCATTATCATCTTTAATCAATTTCGTAATCTCTAATCGATTCGCTGTAGAATCTACAGTATTAATAATACGAATTGATTGTTCACTATTACGCATATTAATACATGCACTTGATGACTCTATACCATCATTTACAATATAAGAAACTTGATAATTCGATGTTACTTCTTGTAATTGGTAACATCCATTGTCTATTCCACTGATTGTTAAAGACCAGTCATTAGCACTATTTAACTCATACTCCACAGTTGTATCTGCACCAATTAACTGTATCATAAAACGATCATTTGCATTAGGCATGACAAGTTGACCATTCGCATTACGTATCACTTTACTAACACGTAATAAGTTTTGTGCTGGATTCATAGTATTAATCATTTGTACATCGTTCATATTATGATGAACATTCACTACACCAGATTGTGTTTCTGGTCCATTATTAATAATATAGGAGACACGCTCTTCATAGTCAGGTTCACTAATCATATACGATCCATCCATTAAATCACGAATCGTAATCATCCAGTTATTACTTTGGTTTAGTGTAAAGAATTCATTATATCCTGGTCTTGAAACCTGTACTCTTGTTGTAAAATCCCCCGCTGGTCTTTGTAGATTACCATTCTCATCACGCAGATACTTCGCTATAGTAATCGATCCGGATGCTTGTGGTTCCATCGTATTAATCATTTGTACGATACTACGATTTCCTTGGATATTCACAAGTCCATTTTGTACTTCACTTCCCCCATCAATTACATAAGAAACCCTATTAGCAGCATCTGGTTCTGTTAATACATACATACCATCTGCTAAGTTTTGAATCAAGATTGTCCAATAATTACTTTGATCAAGTGTAAAGAATTCATTATATCCTGGCCCTGACACATGCAATCTTGCAGTAAAGTCGCCCGTTGGTAACATCACTTGTCCTGCTTCATTACGAATATATTTCGTTACTTGAATACTTCCACTTTCTTGAGGTCCAAAGTTATTTATCATATATACAATATTCGCATTTCCTTGTACATTGACATTACCATTGTTAACCTCAGTCCCCCCATTTACGACATAAGATACACGCTGATCCGCATCTGGCTCATCTAACACATACGTACCATCGGCTAAATTATCAATCAAGACAGTCCAATGATTACTTTGATCTAATGTATAATATTCATTAAAACCTGGTCTTGATACATGCAGTCTAGCTGTAAAGTCACCCGTTGGTAACATCACTTGCCCTGCATCATTACGGATATATTTCGTTACTTGGATACTTCCTTTTTGTTGAGGTTCCATCGTATTAATCATCTGTACAATATTTGCATTCCCTTGTACATTGACATTACCATTGTTAACCTCAGTTCCCCCATTTACAACATAAGATACACGCTGATTTGTATCTGGCTCCTCTAACACATACGTACCATCAGCTAAATTTTCAATCAAGACAGTCCAATAATTACTTTGATCTAATGTGTAATATTCATTAAAACTTGGACTTGATACATGAAGTCTAGCTGTAAAGTCACCCGTTGGTAACATCACTTGCCCTGCTTCATTACGGATATATTTGGTTACTTGGATACTTCCATTTTCGTTTGGTCCATATGTGTTAATCATTTGCACAACATTCGCATTTCCTTGTACATTTACAACTCCATTTTGTACTTCACTTCCACCATTAATCACATAAGATACACGTTGAGAAGCATTTGGTTCATCTAATACATATTGTCCATCTGCTAGATTTTGAACTGTCACTGTCCACTGATTTGCTTGATTCAATGTATAATATTCATCAAATCCTGCCCCAGATACATGCAATCTTGTTTCAAAGTCTCCTGTTGGTAAAGTAACCATACCAGATTCATTACGGATATACTTCGTTACCTGAATACTTCCATTACGCTCTGGTCCAAACGTATTAATCATCTGTACAATATTCGCATTTCCTTCTACTTTTACAACACCATGTTGAATTTCACTACCACCATTGATGACATACGTCACACGATCTGCATAGTCTGGCTCATCTAACACATATAAACCATCATTTAAGTTCGATATCGTTACACTCCACTGATTATTTCGATCTAACGTGTACATCTCATTAAAGCCTGGTCTTGATACATGCAATCTAGTTACAAAGTCTCCTGTTGGCAACATCACTTGTCCTGCTTCGTTACGAATATATTTGGTTACTTGGATACTTCCAGATTCCATCATTCGTGAATTAATCGCCATAACATTATTCATATTCGCATCAACATTCACAACCGCTTTATCGCTTTCGCTTCCATTGTTAATAATGTAGCTAACAGCATCTTGTGGATTCACTTCATTAATAACATATAAGCCTGCATCTAAATCTGGTATCGTAACAGTAAAATCATTCGTCACATTTAATGTGAACACTTGGTTAAAACCTGGTCTTGATATATGGAACTGAAAGCTTTCATCTGCTTGTGGTTTTTCTAACTGCATATCGTAGCGAATATATTTACTTAATGTTATAGAACCCTTACTTTGTTGTTGCATGGCATTAATTACCCACACATCATGTTCCGTTCCGTTCACCTGTACAATTCCACAATCAACTTCACTTCCACCATCTATACGGTACGTTACTTGATCATGATCAAGTTCATCCACAACATACCACCCTGGTTCTAAATTCATCAATTGTTCTTGGAAGTTATTTGTACTGTTCAATGTTACAATTTCATTAAACCCTGGCTTGGATACATGAATACGGAATGTTACATCACCAGAAGGACGAGATAAGCGTCCATCTTCATCACGAATGAACTTCACAATATTTAACTTCCCTGTTCCACTTACTCCCTGATTAATCACTTGTACTGCATTATGATTTTGTGATACTTGTACAATCCCTCGATTACTTGGTTGTCCACCATTTACTACATACTGAACATTTCCTTCTGCTTGTTCCTCAATAACTTCATATTGCCCATCCATTAGACTTTGAGCTGTCACACAAAAGTTATTCGCACTAGATAAAACAAACTGTTTCATTTCATTATTACCAATCAACTGTATATAGTATCGATCATCATCATTTGGGCGCTGCATACCATTACCATTTGATACATATTTACAAATTTCAATACTTCCTGTATGCATTCTACGCGGTGTATTAATTACCTTCACGCTTGTATGACCTCCATCAACATCGACAAATGCTTCATCGCTTTCTTTCCCTCCATTGATAATAAAAGTGACATCATCATCGCTATCAAGTTCTCTTATTTGATAACGTCCTACTGCTAATTGTTCTAAACAAACTCTCCATTTATTCGTATGATCCAGTGTAACAATCTCTTCAAATCCATCAGCAGATATCTCAATGCTATAAGTTTCATCTAAACAAGGTCGAACAAAGCAACCACAATTACTGTCTTTTTTATACTTCATAATTTCTATACTACCACGATTACATGCTTCCTGTTGTATGATTGTGATGTCTTTATCCTCATCTCCCATATAGAAGCTTGCACATGTTGTCTCTTCACCATCGATCAGGAAAACAATACGCTCATAAGCACTGTTTATCACTGCGATATCATAACGACCTGCCTGCATGTTATCCATAGATGCCTGCCATTGATTATGTGCATTTAAAGCTACACGTTGCTTGAAATTTTGACCCTCTACTTGTATACGAAAACTTTCATCACGTTGTGGATTATTACGTTGTCCATCACAATCTTGAATTTGTGTACGAATATGCAACGTTCTTTGATTTTGTAGTTCATTAATAATATCCACATGCGTATCAGAATCTAAACAGAAAGCTCCTCTACTCTGGATTTCATTATTGATACGATATTGCGTACTACAACCTATTGCATCTAGTTCACTTACTTCATAGTTACCTTCTTCTAACCCTTCAAACTGCATACTCCAATCGTTAGAACAGTCTAAAATAAACTCTTCACAACCATTTGGAGTTGTAAACTTCACCGCAAAAGATTCCCATTGCTCAGGCTGACGTTCACATCCATTCTCATCACGAATAACTTTTCGAATAAAAACATCATGATTATGACATCCACAATCTACAACAAGCGCAATATCCATATCATCTTGTCCTAGTGTGAAATTCCCTTGTTTCCGTACACTGCCATCAATCTCAAAACTTACATTATCATCTTCTGATGTGATGCGATATTTACCCGTTTTTAAATCATCAAGACAAATCGTCCAATCATTATCAGCATCTAGTGTATACGTTTCTTTCCCATATCTTCCACTTAATGTGAAACGATAGCTACCATACTGCAGTCTACGACGACAGCCATCCTCTTCTTCATAGGCACGAATACGTAATATTCCAGCACGATCATCAGGGTTCACAATCGTGACATCAACATCTCCACAACCAATTTCAAAGCAACCTCGATTCATCTGGTTATCATTAACAATAAAGCATGGATTACTGTCCCCTAATTCTTTCACTTCATAACTTCCTGCGCGTAAATCACGAAGTGTCACTTGCCAGTCATTTTCACAATCAAGTGTAAAGCACTGCTTATAATTTCTACCTTCTACTAAGATTTCAAATGTTTCCCAACGGAAAGGTTTACAAAGTTTTCCATCTTCTTCTATATATTTACGAATGGTTACTTCATCATCTTCATATGCTTCTTGGATAATTGTTATATTCATATCTTCGCCATTAAATAAGAAGTATCCATCAGATTGTAGACAATCATTTACTAAATAAGATACATTCCCATCAGCATGTAATGCTTTTACTTCATAATGTTGATTACGTAAGTCACAAAGACATACACTCCAATCATTAGAACGATCAAGTGTGTATACTTCATGCATATTTTTACCTTTTAATACAAACTCAAAACATTCATCATTCATTGGTGTATACAATCTTCCACCACTGCGAATACGTTGTTGTACACAAAGCATTGGCATCGGCCTTTCTTTATTTAAAATATCAACTTGGACATCCTCTTTTCCAAGCATAATGCGGGCATCACAACGCATTTCTCCATCAATACGATACGATACATCATAATCTTCTGTATCACTTGTTATCTCGTAACATCCTTCTTTTAAATCATCAAAATACAGACTGAAATCATTAGCGTGATTTAACTTATACGTTTTCTTAAAGCCATTACCTTTAATCGTAAATAAGAAACTATCATTTGGACAAGGTTTCATTAAATTGCCTTCATCATCCATGATATACTGTGTAACAGCTAATTCACCTTGGCAAGTATTCATTGTATTAATAATGTTTACCGTTTGATCACTGCCATCCATATATACTACACCACGGCTACATTCTTCTCCACTAACATCATAGCTTACTTCATAGCCATATGTTTCTTTCTGGATAATACGATGTTTTCCATCTGCTTGATCATCTAATAAAATATGCCAGTTATTTCTTCTATCTAATGTATAACAACATGTCTCATTTGGTCCTTCCACTAAGATATCAAAGCTTGCATTACCCCAAGGTTGTACCAATTCACCATCACAGTTACGAATCCATGCACGAAGCTCCAAAGATCCTCCACGTACTTCCTGATTAATAATTTGAACTTCTTGATCTTCTTCTCCCATACAAATGGTTGCACTTGATTGACGACATCCATTTACGATATAAGAAACATCATAGTCTTCGCTATCTTCTGTAATACTGTATTCACCAAATGTTAAGCCTTCTAACATAATGCACCAGTTATTTTTACTATGCAGAAGATAACGTTCGTTGAGACATGGACCTTCTACATGTACCCCAAAACTCTCATCTGCACTCGGTTTCACAAATTCATCAAATCCATGATCAATAAATTTGCTTATACGTAAGGTACCACAACTATCTTTTTGTGCAGCATTCACAATTCTAACTTCATTACATTGTCCATTTTCAACTGTAAAACGAGCACGTTTGACTTCTTTACATCCATTTACGATATATGTTGTATCCATACCATCAATACTTCTTTGACGTATTTCATAACTACCTTCTTTTAGGTTATCAAAATACATACACCAATCGTTACTTTCATCTAATACAAATGTTTCACGATAGAAGAAACTTCTCAGCGTAACTAAGAAACGATCACCCTCATTTGGTTTTGATAATTCGCCAAATGCATCACGCACATAGCCACATATATTTACCATACCTTTATTTCGCTCTTCATTAATAACCATAACACAATTGTGGGAGTCTTCATGAATACATACATAGGCAGATGTTTTCTCACAGCCTCCATTCACGATATAACTTGTCTCATAGTCACAATTATCAAGTTCACGAATCTCATATTCTCCACAACAAATATTATCTAAATCCACACAAAAGTTATTGCATGCATTTAAATTAAATGTTTGATGGATTCCACAACCAATTAACATAACCTTAAAAGAATCATTTTCATTAGGACGTACTAGACTTCCATCACAACGACGCATATACTTACAAATACGTAATGGACCATCCACATCACATGCATTACTTCTTCTAGAATTAACAATAATAACACTATGTGTTTCACACTTCCGTATTTCAACATGTGCGTAATCATTTTCCATTTGAGAACCAACTAAATAAGATGTTTCATATCCATGATCCGATACCTCAGAAATATCATAGTATCCTGGTTCTAAATCCACAAGTTCAACCGCAAAATCATTTTCATATGATAATATAAATTGCTGATCAAACATATCGGATATCACACGAACAGTAAAACATTCATGTTGTTGTGGTTTAATCAATTCACCATTTTCATCACGAATATATTTATCGATTGTCAGAATGGACTGTGAACGTCTTTCATTAATAACCTGTAGCTCATTATATCCTTGTTCTATTAGAATACTATCAAGCTCTTTTTCTTCACCTCCATTAAAGCTAAAATACGTACGATAAGCACTATTTTCATTCACATATATTCGATATTCACCTGGTACTAAACCTGTTACACATACGTGAAAGTCATTATTTGCACATAATTGAATTTCTTTTTGTATTCCCATTCCTTCCAGACATAAAGTAAAGTGCATGTCCTCTTCTAATGGAATACTATCTCCAAACTCATCACGTAACAGTTGAAATACTTCTAATGTCGTTTCCTGTATTTCACGTACAACGATATGAACTTGTTGATGTTGTCTTCCTTCTATAGAATGTGTAATTGTTGCATAATCCTCTTCCATTTGTTCACCATTCACATAGTAACCAATACTATATTGATCCTGGTTAATCATTTGTTGCTCATGTTCATCTACTAAAACCAAAACACTTTTTACATCTTCCACATCTTCCAAACGCAATGTTCCTACTCCAGAAGTAGCATCTATTGCAATTGGATATACTCCGCAATCTCGTGTAGAGCCACATATTTTAATGTAATGTGTTGTGCTTCTCAAGTCTGGACTACCATCTTCACACTGACGTTCAATGGTGATGTCTAAAGTTCCGTGTGTAAATGATGTGCATTCACTAGCATCACTCTCCACACCTACAATTCCATCATGTAAGCATTTGCTCATTTTCATCCTCCTCATATATAAGCCTATGATTTATCTAAGACATTCTATTATATGAGCCCACGCCCAATTGGTTAAACAAAAGTTACAAAACTTTTAAAAAAAGTATATAAAACAGAATCTTAAAAAGCCTCATAATGAATATCAAATAAAAAAAAAATGCTAGATTTACTCACCGCAAATCTAGCATACAATACTTCATAATTCTTTTTTCCTACGACTATTATTTCATTATTCAAACACAAACTTACTTATAATTATATACTATCAGCTAAAATCTAATTAGAAAAAAGATGATATCATTTCCTATCCTTTCTATAAAGCATAAAACTTATATAAGTAACATATACTTCTTCTCTTATTCTTCTTTACTTGTAACCTGATCGCTGACATTAGTATCCATACATATAATACTATCTTGAAATACTTTTACATTCTTTTCTTCATATAAACAAATAATGCCAAGTAATGTATCAGAGACAAGATAAGGGGCTATAAAAATCAATAAAAGAGGTACAGAAATATAAAAATTAGTAAATAAGAAACTAGCTAGAAAACCTTGTATACTATACCAGAATGGAAAAGATAAAATATAGAATACCATAATCCCTAAAAAGAAGAACAAGTATATAGACCACTTTAATACTTCTAATGTGAAAGTTTTTATATTTTCATTTATAAAAGTAAATGCATTTTTCAAAGAAGCTCCCACACTATGTCCATCGATGATGTATAACATTGTTGCAATATTGGTAACGAATAAAAAAACAGGCACAATACAAGAAATAAAATGATAACCTATTATTAAATATTCTCTATCTATATCGAAAATATATCTAAGTAGATATGAAGATAAGAAAGATTCCCAATGTAAAGTAGTAACAATCCATATACATGCCAATAAGCAAGCTAAGAGTAACTGCTTTTTCAATAATCGAACATACAAACCGAATATATTTTCATTATTCTCTCTTCTAACTTTTCGCAATACTGCAATAATCAAAAAATTCGCAATTAGAAAAATACAAAACGGAACTATAAATAAAGCAATTGATGATAAAAAAGAACTTTGGCTAAAGAAATATACAAATATATCTAAAAGACCTATGAGAAGTAGAGTTACTATCGTATACCCATATAGAGCACCCCTTATTCCTTTACCTTTTTCTCTTTTCAAAGCTTTTATCTGTGTATTCATAAATATTCATCCTCCTCTTACCATGATCAATCTTAAGAACATTACTAAACAAGAAACACATGCTTATATTTCTCTATCTATCTGCCGGGCAGCTACATGTGCTGTAAAGTTTTTTAAAATCTTTTTTTTCGATAAACATTTAAAGCTTACTTTTTGATTATTTTTCAATACTACTTCAATCATATCCAAATCATGTTTCCTTTTCAAATAAGACCATGAAAGAATATCCTTCCAAAATAATAAAAAACATTCTTCACAATTTTTATCCATATAAAAAACAACATATTCTTCATAAAATTCTGTAACAACTACATTTCGGATAAATAATAAATTATATCCAAATATGAGCGTAATTGCGATCCCCATAAGAAAGTGACCATAAACAAGTAAAGCAATACCGATTATAAACAAAATAACAATAAACAGATATGGCTTTGCGTTTATTACATCCAATTTTTTAGAGCTTCGTGGAAGATTTTTTGTTTTTAATACATTGCTTCTCACATGCATAATCTACACCTCTTATCTACTATTATATATTCTTTTCCCTAAATAACAATACTATCACATAATTCCACTTATTTTTTGTATATCTTTTCTTAAATTACCTGTATAATAATGCATAGGGAAAGGATGATAAAGATGTCATTTTTAAAAATATTTAATACCTCATCATTATTTAAATATAGTCTTATTGATACTATCATTATTATAGCTCTTATACTTTTTACAGCAATCTTAATATCTCGTATTTGTAAAAGATTAATCGAGAAACATACGAAAGTGAATACAAAGTTTATTCTTCGTATAAAATCTATTCTTGTTTATACGATTGCTGGATATGCCTGCCTTAGTTTATTTACCCCTTTTCACGCTATTATAACTCCTATTCTTGCTAGTGGGGGTATACTTGCTGTGATTTTTGGTCTTGCAGCTCAAGAAGCTATGGGTAACTTCGTAAATGGTATTATGATTACCATGTTTAAGCCATTTAAAATCGGTGATCTCATTAAAATTAACAATGGTGAACTCATTGGTACCGTATATGATATTTCTCTTCGCCATACGATTATTGAAACATATGAAAATACAAAAATTGTTATTCCTAATAGTGAAATGAATAAAGCTATCTTGGAAAATGTAAGTAGTGTAGAATCCTATAAAGTAAACTTTTTATACATTGGAATTAGTTATGAGAGTGATTTAAAAAAAGCAATGAAAATTATAGAAGAAGAAGTAATTGCACATCCTCATTTTTTAGATATACGAAGTAAAGAAGATATTGCTAATCATAAAAAACCTTCTGTCACTATTCGACTCATTGACTTTGCCGATAGTTCTATGCAACTTCGCGCAACCGTATACTCTAAAAACAATGCTGAAGGCTTTGCTATGTTATCTGACTTACGTATATCTATCAAGCAACGCTTTGATAAAGAAGAAATCGAAATCCCTTATCCACATCGTACAATCACGTATAAAACTGAAAAAAAATCGTAGATTTTATCGTCTACGATTCTTTTTATCTCCATTTCCCTTTTTCTTTGCATTTTCTTTTCGCGTATTTCTTTCTCCACGTTTTGATGTATGCTTGCGATCCTTTTTCTTACCTTTTTTAGATACAGGCTCATCAAATGTAACCCTTACTTGTTTTCCTTTAATATGACGCTCATCTAGCCCTTCCACAATACGCATAGCAACACTTCTCTCAACATCTACTAATGTAAAGGACTGTCTAACATCAATATGCCCAATCACATTTGCTTGTACTTTACATTCTTCTGCAATAGCACATACAATATGCCCTGGTTTAACATTTACATTTCGACCAATATTAATTTTTAATGTCAATGTTTCAAAATCACGTTTGAACTTCTTAGCATCTGGATCCTCAATATCAATAATTTCATTTTTATAATTCATGGAAATAAGCGCACAAACTATATCTTCAATAGCAAATCCTTCTGATAATAACGCATTCGCAATTTCCATACTTTCTTGTGTAATTTCTTCACTACAAGCTTTCTTTACATCCTCAATAAAAGCATTACGATTCATACGCATCATTTCTTCATTTGTAGGAAGTGCCATTTTCACAATATCTGTTTTTGTATAACGCATAATATCCTTAATAAACATTCTCTGCTTCTTCCCACTAATTAAAGTCAATGCTTTTCCTTTACGCCCTGCTCTACCTGTTCTTCCTACACGGTGAATATAATATTCATTATCTTGAGGTATATCATAATTCACTACTAATGCAATATTATCAACATCTATTCCTCTAGCCGCTACATCCGTCGCAATTAAAATAGGATAGTTCCCACTTCTAAATTGTTCCATGACACGAGCACGAAACACTTGTTTCATGTCACCATGAATACTGATTGCTTTACATCCTGCATTATTCAGTTCATCACATAGTTCATCTACCATCTTCTTAGTATTACAAAAAATCATACTTAAATCAGGTTGATAATGATTTAAAAGAACACGCAAGGCATTTGTTTTCTTTGCTTTGGGTACCTCATAGTAAATTTGTTCTACTGTATCAATCGTACGTTGTGCTGACTTAATTTGAATCTTCACTGGATTCTGTTGAAACTGTTTTGTTATTTTCATAATAGCGTCTGGCATTGTCGCAGAAAATAAAATAGTCTGTGCATGCTTATCCTCTGGCATAGACATAAGAATTTGTTCAATATCTTCTTTAAACCCCATATTTAACATCTCATCAGCTTCATCTAATACAATCATATTCGTATTCGCTAATTTCAATGTTCTACGATTTAAATGATCCATAATTCTACCTGGTGTCCCAACTACAATTCCACATCCACGTTTTAATGATTGGATTTGATGGTCAATTGGCTGTCCACCATAAATAGGCACAATTTTAACACCTTCTTTATATTTTGAAAACTTTCTTAATTCTGTCGCTACCTGAGTAACAAGCTCTCTTGTAGGACAAATAACTAGCACCTGTGGATGTTTTGTACCAGGACGAATACTTTCAATCGCTGGGATCCCAAAAGCTGCCGTCTTTCCTGTCCCCGTATTGGAAAGCCCTAAAACATCTTCCCCTTCTAAAATAACAGGAATAGCTTGCGCCTGAATATTAGTCGCTTGCTCAAACCCTAACTCTTCAATAGCCCTTAATACAGGACTACTAATATGTAATTCACTAAATTTTGTCATTATATCCTTCTTTCTTTTTCATACATTTTCATAACCTATTAATTTTATCATATACAGCATTTAGCGTCAATTTTTATTATACTTATCCATATAGACCCAAATACATATATTTACTTATACATGAATAAAAAAAACTCCTATAAATAGGAGTTAAATAATTCATATGGAGCAGATGAGGAGAATCGAACTCCCGTATCAACCTTGGCAAGGTTGTGTTCTACCATTAAACTACATCTGCAAAAAAATGGCGGTCCAGATGGGACTCGAACCCACGATCTCCTCCGTGACAGGGAGGCATGTTAACCACTACACCACTGGACCAATATTTTATACAGATAATAAATAATGGCGGAGAAGGAGAGATTTGAACTCTCGCGCCGGTTTCCCGACCTATACCCTTAGCAGGGGCACCTCTTCAGCCTCTTGAGTACTTCTCCATATCTATCATCATAATGCTTATACATGATAACATGTTTTATAAAGTTTGACAAGTACAAATTTTATTTTTTATCCTCAACTATTTTGATAACCAATAAGTTTCTCCTTTTATAATAGTATTTTCTTTCCATATATTATAATAAACCATAGGCTATTCAGATAGTCCTAAAACAAAAAAATACCTGATATCATGAAGTTTGAAAATAGGTATAACATTAACAATAAAATCCAACACCATTATTTAGTCATTTCTACATGCTTTTGATTACTATATAACTACTTTTATATGTCAATTAAACTGACCACCACTTTATTACCACCATAATACACCTCAGTAATTATATTCTCTTTTTTTTTATATTTCATACATTTTACAAGAACATTCTCCATCGTAGTTCATACTCTGTCTAAAATAACAAAACAAATAATAAAAAATTCAAAAAATTTTCATTTTACAGGTATTTCGACAAATTTAACCTTTTCAGTATTATATACTAAACGTGGCAAGTTACCTTGCTAAAATACGTAAATCCCCTAACTATCCCAAAATTTACGTATATCATTCTATCCCCTATAATTATAAAATGGTAAAAGACGCCTAAATGGCGTCTTTTATCTATCATCTTTATGATACAACCTTTTCAATTTGATCCCTCACAAAGGGGAAAAAGTCCTCATATGGTTGAAACGATATAATACCATCTTCCTCGTAAGCAACATAGTATCTTCCCTTTGTCTGATATAAAATCTCATAAGCATTCTTTAATAACATAATAGTCGTTAGTTGTATCTTATACCTTGTATCATTCCCATTCACAACTACATCTTCATATGCATATCCTGTACTCACAAACATATCTTTATCTAAAAAAGATGCTTTATAATGCCCTTCCTCTAAATCATATGTAAAAAAATCAGTTAAATCAACGTTTATTTCATAATCTGGGAACTGCTTACGTGCAGCTTGTAATACTTGGTCTTTATCTAAATGTTGTATTTTCATAAGCTATATGCTCGTTTTCCTTTCTTTCTATTCTAAATAATCATAGCATATTCCAAAAAAAAGATAAATCACATCATTTAACATTTTTCAAACAAATTTTTAATAAACATGTTTGTTAATATATAGACAGCAGGAAGCAATCCTGCAAAAGTATGACTATTTCCCCTCATATAATAATTTTCATACTTTCTCCCTTTTCAAATTTTATAAATAATCTAAATAAAAGAAGTGCAATTCCCCCTTGCGCTTCTTTTATTTTTTATCACTAAAAAAAGTAAACAGCTTTTTTCTGTCTACTTTCATCTTACAGGTTCACTTTTTACACTGAGTTTTTATAGAGCACTATCTATAAATGCTGCTAATTGAGCTTTTGGTTGGAACCCTACAACTTGTTTCAATTTTTGTCCATCTTTAAATAAAATAATTGTTGGAATAGTCATAACGTTGAATTGTGCTGCAAGCTCTTGTTCTTGATCTACATCCACTTTTACAATCGTAGCTTTTCCTTCATATTCTTTTGATAATTCTTCTAAAACAGGTCCTACCATTTTACATGGTCCACACCAGTTCGCAAAAAAATCAACAACTAATACACCTTGATCTTTTATTTCTTCAAATTCTGCTTTTGTAATTATTTTCATTATAAACCCTCCTTATATATTCTAGTATATCATAAATATAATCAAATTATCTGTTATTTGCATATATTATTAGCTATCTTCACTCATTATTTAGACAACTACTCATTAATCTTCATGAAAAATATATTTTTTTAATGTTTTCGCAATCCCTTGGTTTTCATTTGTATCACAAACTTCATAAGCTCTTTCTTTTACAAAATCCATGGCATTTCCCATTGCGATTCCATGAGTAACAGCTTCAATCATGGATAAATCATTTTCTGCATCACCAAACACAAGAATTTCATCCTTCGTAATTCCATTTTCCTCTGCAATAGATAATACGGCTTTTCCTTTCGTTACTCCTTTTGGCATAACCTCTATCCATGAATCACCAACCTTTAAAATATCATATGCAGATAAGCGTTCTCTTATATCATGTAAATGCTTCTTAAAATAGTTTGCACTTTGTATAAGAACCATCTTATTGACATCTTGTTGAATTTCATATTCAGGATTATGAATCTCTATAAAATTACGCTTCCCCTGATTCATTCCATAATCCATTGGTTTCCCCAAAAAGAATCCTCGTATTTTCTTCATAATTCTCCAACGATAAGTCGCATAATCATAATGATCATAACCACAACAACTAATAGCTTCAAAGTTCATCTCTTTAGCTAGTTTCATAACAATCTTAGCATCATCACCATTCAACACTTTATCAACTCGATATTCCTTTTTCTTAAAACTATAAATAATTTGCCCATTCACACCAGCAATATAATTATTACCAAAATGTTCTAACTGAAGAGGTTCATATACAAAGTCAATAGCTCCTTTATCTCTACCTGTCGCAATTACAATGATAATTCCTTCCTTTTGTGCACGAATTAAATATTCTCTTGTTAGTTCATCAATTGTTTTATCATCTTTTAATAAAGTACCATCTAAATCCATTACAATCATTTTTATTGCCATACTTTCACCTCTTCCTTTTCATAAACATTATAACATACTCCTTCTACTTTTTCCCTAGGGTGACTCTTTTTTACAAAAAGAAGTTACATACTCCTCACAATACATAAAGATAATAAAAAAATTCTTCTATTGTATCTACCAATAGAAGAATAATATAAAACTTTTTAACTTTGTATATCTTATAATTTAGATGCTGCAGCTTTATCTACAATGACTACAACATTTGAATGATTTTGTAGTACTGATGCAGGACAAGCAACATCTACCTTTCCATTTACCATAGCTGCAACAGCATCTGCCTTATTCTCTCCAGTCGCAACTAATAAAATTTTCTTCGCTTTCATAATTGTCGCAATTCCCATTGTAATAGCATGTGTAGGAACTTGTGTTATATCATTGTCAAAGAAACGTGCATTATCTTGACGTGTTTTTTCTTGTAATGTCACAATATGTGTTTCTTGATTAAAAGATGTACCTGGTTCATTAAAACCAATATGTCCATTTGCTCCAATACCTAATACTTGTATATCTACTTGTACATGTTCCATAGCTTTTTCATAAGCTTCACAGTCTTCTTTTTGATCACCATATGGTAAATGAACATTTTCTTCTTTTATATCAATACCATGAAATAAATGTTCATGCATAAATGTATAATAGCTTTCCTTGTGATCACGTGGTAATCCAACATACTCATCTAAATTAAAAGATTGACAAGCTGCATAACTAGTACCATTCTCTTTATGATCACGAATCATTCTTTCATATAATCCAATCGGAGAAGATCCTGTTGCTAATCCTAAAACGGCATCTGACTTCTTAGCAATAACTTCTTTCATAACTTCAAAAGCTTTTTGACTCACTTCTTCATAGTCTTTCAATACAATAACTTCCATTTTACATTCCTCCTATTAACACTCTAATAATATCATGTAAAATACTGGTTTTCAATTCTTATCCTAGTTAAAAAACCTCGATTGTATAGGAACATGTAAATACTTCACCAGGCTCTAACAGTTTCATTCCTTCTCGTTGATCAAAATCCATTTTTGTATCATAAAAGTCTGTATGAGAATACCATGGCTCTATACATAGTAGTGGCGCATACTTTTTAGGTGTCCAAAAAGCAAGATATGGGAAACCTGCAAAAGAAACTTTTACACCATGTTCCTTCCCTTGCAATACTACATAGGTACTTTTCAAATTTTCAAATATTAACGTATCATAAGTCTCAAACAAGTCATAGGAGAGTGATAATTCTTTTCCTACATATGTTTGACGATAGGGCTTCTTTTGTTTATGAACATCGAATACAATTTGTTGTGCCTTCTCTTCTTTCTCAAAGATAAGTCGATAGTCTTCCAAAGTCTGTGTAGAAGTGAGAGGACAGCGAAAAGCTGGATGTAATCCAAACCCAAAAGGCATATCTACTGTATCTGTATTCGTAATATGATAGGTAATACAAAGCTTGGAACCTTCTAACTCATAGTCAATCTGATAATGGAAAGAAAAGGGGTACTGTTTCCTTGTTTCAACATTATCAGCATATGTAAAAGTAACTTTATTAGGCTGTGTAAAACATGGAAGTTTCGCATAACGTATGAGTCCATGGTTTTTCATTTGATATGTCTTCCCTTGTATCTCATATGTTCCATGATAAGTATTACCTACAATAGGGAATAGTGTTGGGTTCTTTCCTGTCCAATACGTAGCATCACCTGGCCACATATACTGTATACCTGTCTGCTTATCTGTAAAACTCTCTATTTCCCCACCTTGTTCACAAAAGGTTACTAAATATCGCTGATTTTCTAATTTCATATGATTCCCTCTTTTCTTTAAAAAGAAGGCTTCGCCTTATAACGAAACCTCTATGCTTTTGAAAATGCTTCTTTCCCTTTACAATAAGTCATCTCAACAGAGTAGTCATCATTCAATACTACCATATCTGCATCATATCCTGCTACTAACTTTCCTTTACGATCATCAACTTTCAATAATCGTGCAGGGTTTAATGTACAAGAATTCAATGCTGCATCGAAAGGTACAAGTGCTTTTTCAACTAATACTTTTAAACCCTCATTAATTTTCAAAGTAGAACCAGCTAGTGTATTAGTTCCTGTTAAGTGAGCACTTCCATCTGGCTGTAGTTCAATTTCATTCCCTCCAAATGGAATCTTAGTCCCTACTGCTAATCCTTTCATCATTAAACAATCGGATACCATAATCGTATAATCTCTACCTTTTGCCGCAAACAAATTATTTAAAGATGCAGGTGCTGAATGGTTTCCATCACATATTACTTCACCAAAAACATCACGGAATCGCATAGCCGCTCCAACAAGTCCTGGCTTACGGTGATGAAATGGTGTCATACCATTAAAAATATGTGTCATACTTACAGCACCATTAGCAACCGCTAAACTTGCTTCTTCATAAGTAGCTGCAGAATGCCCTATACTAACAGCTACATTATTAGCAGCACAGTATTTTGTTAAGGCAAAGTCTTTATCTACTTCTGGTGCTAAGGTAATTAAACGAATAAGCCCTTGTGCCGCTTCTTGATAACGCTTGAATTTCTCTACACTTGCGGTAACAATATGTTGCTCTGGCTGTGCACCTTTATATTCCATATCCAAAAAAGGACCTTCAAAGTGTACACCAAGAATTTCTGCTCCTTCATAGCCATCCTTTACAACCTTAGCTACATTTTTTACAGCATTTGTTAACACTTCTTCACTCTGTGTAATCGTTGTTGGACATAAACTCGTTACCCCTTCTCTTGGAATCTGTTTCATCCAATTACGTAATCCATCCTCATTTGCATCATTTGTATCAAACCCATATGCACCATGTGTATGAATATCAATAAAACCTGGTACAATGCGACGTTCCCCATAATCTTTATCTACTGCTTTTGTATTGTAATCTAATATATTTATAATCTTTCCATCTTCTACCTCAATCTGTGCTTCTAGAAACTGTCCTAGAACCCATACCCTCTTACTTTGTATAATCATCTCAATACCTCCTAAGTATACTTATATTATACTCCTGTTTTCCCTTTTTTTAAACGTTAATATCTTTTTATTTTCATGTCATGATAAATATCTTAACCTCTTTATCGTATCATCGTAAGATAAAATAAAATAAAAAAGCAAATAACTGGACTTTTTTATAAAAATTGAGGTAAAATAGTAAAAAACGGAGGAATTAACTGTATGAAACAAGCCATTAAGATAAAAGATAATATGTATTGGGTCGGGGTTCATGATTTTAACTTACGTCAGTTCCATGGTGAATTTTTCCCAATTGATGAAGGAACTACTTATAATGCCTATTTAATAATAGACGAAGAAATTACACTCATCGATACAGTAGAGGAAGAGTTTGTTGATATTATGTTGGAACGCATTCGTTCCGTAATTGGTGATAGAGCTGTGGACAATGTTATTGTTCAACACGCGGAACCTGATCATTCTAGTGGGTTTATACGCTTCATGGAACAATATCCAAATGCCAAAGCTTATGTATCCAATGCAGGTGTAAACATTATGATTAAACAGTACTTTAAAGACTATAATTATCGTAAAGTAAAAACACTTGATACGATTACAACTGGTAAATATACTTTAACCTTTATTGAAATGCCACTCATTCACTGGCCAGATAATATGATGACATATGTAAAAGAAGAAAGTATCTTATTCTCTAATGATGCATTTGGTCAACATATTCCAAGTTATGATATTTTTGATGATGCACATGGTGTAAGTAAATGTATTGATCGTGCCAAAGATTACTACGCAAATATTGTTATGCCTTATGGTGATCGTGTAGCTAAAAAATTACAAGATATTGTGGCTTTAAACCTTACTATTGATATGATTGCGCCATCTCATGGGATCATATGGAGATCCTATATCCCAGAAATTTTAGCTGCTTATATGGACTTTGCGACATTTAAATCCAAAGATAAAGTCGTTATTATTTATGAAAGTATTTGGAAACATACACAAGAAATGGCAGAAGCACTTGCTGAAGGTATTGGACGTAATGGTGTTTGCGTAAAGATTTTTAAATACTCTCAAACAAGCAATGCTATCGTCATGAAAGAGTTAATTGACGCAAAAGCTATTTTAGTAGGAAGTGGTTGCTACAACAATATTATGGCTTCTAATATTGCAGGATTCCTTGAAAAACTTATCAGCTTCAATGTAAAAGGAAAAAAAGGATTAGGATTTGGTTCTTATGGTTGGTATCGCAATGTAACAGCATCTATTAACAAGAAACTAGAAGAAGCTGGTGTTACACTTATTAACGATGAAGTATTAGCTCAAAATTATACTCCTACTGAACAAGATTTAGATAAATTAATGCAATTAGGAAAAGAAATTGCTGAACAATTAAAAGCTGAAAATTAAAAAAGAGAAAGTCTATTCACCCGAATAGGCTTTTTTGTATCATAAATGGGCAATAAGATAAAAACAACCATTCTGGTTGTTTTCTATACTTACTCTATCTATAGACGAATCACACGATTACATTTCTTCGCAATATAATCGTCATGTGTAACGATAATAACTGTTTTCCCTTCCTTATTAAGATCTAAAAGATTTTCAAGAACAATATCACGATTACTAGAATCTAAGTTCCCAGTAGGCTCATCCGCAAGAATAATTTGACATGGCTTTAAAATTACTCTAGCTAAAGCAATCCTTTGTTGCTCTCCTCCACTTAATGTATAAACTTTTTTATTTTCAAACCCTTCTAATCCTACCTTCTTTAATGTTTCCTGAATTCTTTTATCTTTTTCTTCTTTCTTTAACTTTGTATAATAAAGGGCTAACAATAAATTATCATATACTGTTTGATCATCTATTAGAGCATAATTTTGAAAAAGATAACTAATATTCTCTCTTACAAATTTTGCTCGTTTTTTATTACTTAATTTCTTTATATGAACCTGATTATAAATAACCTCTCCTTGATATTCAAAATCTAACAGCCCAAGAATATTTAAAAGGGTTGTTTTTCCACATCCACTCATACCAGTAATGGCAATAAACTCTTGATCATCTATATTTAAATGGAAATTTTCGAATATAGTGTGATCATCGAATTTCTTATATAATCCATTTATTTCTATCATACATTTATTCTCCTTTAAGTTTCGTATAAACCTTATTCAATTTAATCAAATTGGTAATCATAATAAGCACTACGATATCTACCAATAAAAATCCTAAATAGACAGCAAAATGAATCCAAAAATCTTGCATTCCTGATGTTATATCATAAGCCATTAAACTTATAATCACTATAAAAGATAATCCTATATTTAAATAAATGATATTCTTAAAAATATTCTTTCTTTCATGTCCAAGAAGGATCTTTACTAATACTTGATTCATTTTAGACTCCATATATAGAATAAATGTTTGAGTAACTAGAGTAATATAAATAATCAATAGTAATGATATCCCTAATATAAAAGCTGCATTATTCTTTCTTAATCGTGTTAATTCATCTTTATAAAAGTCTTCATAACTTACAAAATTATTTTTCGTTAGCACATCTTGTAAATTAGCATTTTTAAGACATTCTTCTAATTTGCTAAATACTTGATTTTTCCCTGTAGAAATATTAATCTTTAAGGCTGTTTTCATCCCTGTTCCTGCAATATCTAGCCCTGTAAAGTTCTCAAAATATGTAAATTTATAGTTTTTATCTATAACTCTTAAAATAGGTGACTCTACAGATTGAATTCCCGTTGTAGCATCGTATGTATGAAAAGCACAATCTTTATAAAAGTATACCTTAACTTCAGTATCAAAGTTATATCTTTTATACCTTCTTTCAATATAACTATAGAAAGCATCATAATATCCTTTTTTTGAATAAGGGAGAAGAAAGAATTCTTGGTCTAAAATATCATAATTAATCATAGAATTTTCTGTATTAAAAATCTCAACACTATATTTTCGTAGATAATTTTTGTCAATAGATGCTGTTCTATATGTTTCCCCAGCTATTTCTTGCCTTTCAGAAGTCTCCAATGATATTTTATCCGTTATTAAATAATTACGAAAATCAGCATATATGTAATCAATACCAAAATCTTCTAAACTACGAAAAAGAGTAAGATAATTTTCAGATTCATTATACTCTTGGTTTTCGACATCAATCCTTGGAAATACTGCATAATCCATCAATATCTTAGTGTCTTTTAAATATTGAGTAGATTGATAAGATTCTTTTATAATCGGAATAAAACTTAGTAAAAATAAGATAATAGTACCTGTCATAATACCTTTTGAAAATAGTAATAGTTTGCTAATTTTATTTGCTAAAGATTCTTTTTTTAATATATTAGAAGTTTTTGTGTATCTACATACAATTAAAATGGATAGATATGATATTAGTAGTGTTAACATGATCATACATACATATAGAAAAGATAATGTCATGATGAAGTAAAAACTAATATTGGATAAAAACAATGCACATAAAAGAAAATAACAAAGACTTGAAAATACTAAATACTTGATACTTTCTTTTATCATAAGAATAGTGATATCTATTTTTCTAAATCCAAGTAATAATAAACAACCTATCTTCTTGCTTTCTTTATATAACTGAAAAACGGTTATAAGATAAAAAAACAAAATAAAAAATAAAATACATACGATAATAGCAATTAAAAGTAAATCTATATGACTAGATAACTGGCCCCAATGATAATTCAATAACATCTCTTGAGGTTCATTCAAAATTATTGAGACTTCATGAATAAAACTTTCTAATTGACTATCATCTTTGTAATATAATGAATAATCACCATAACGATAAATATCATTTTCATTCATTACCTCAACAGAATAAAACACAAAACGATCATTATCTAAAAAATCAGGAATATAATATGATTGCCTTTGATCATCTGTTTTAAATGTCGCAATGAAAGAGTTATCAGCTTCTTCCCTTAACTTTTCAACCCTACATCTACTATCATACAGCTTAAATAAACTATTGGTAGAAATATATAAATCAGTACTATTATTAGTCTCATTAAAGATTTCCTTCACTAATAAAACATCTTTTTCTTGCGCAAGATGAAACACTTCGTCAATCGTATTTGAATGTATATTTTCATTTTCTGGATTTATTCGAAATCCGATTAAATGATATTCTCCAAACTCATTATAATTTGTTTTTTCATCTATATCTATGTATATAATCATTAAAATGGTTAGTAATAGTAATATAAAAGCAGGAAATAATTTTATTATCCTTTTCATCTAGTTACCCCTTTCCTGTAAAATATCCCAATAAAATCATATATCTTATCTAGAAGAAGCTTATAATACTGTATCTTTTATGAGTAGCAGCGTTCTACTTTATTGTCGTATCCTAAGTTATAATCACTATTCAAATTCCACTCAGTCTACTAAAAATAATGATAACTAAACATAAAAATATTATAAATTACTTCTTTATTTTTTCCGTCCCCTTTCCATATTCTAATATTATAACATAAATTATATAAAATTAAACATATACAACATTAACACGTACTAAATAGTAAAATTAAAAAATAATATTATAAATACTATAAATATCAATTGTTTTTTATATGTTAATAAACTTTATTTTTAGTATAAAACGAATATTATATAAAATAAAAAAAGCTATAAAGAAAGGTGAACTAAACGTAGTCTTTCTTTATAACCAAAATCATT
>CAZQFM010000010.1:15760-23514 GCA_964592705.1 uncultured Erysipelotrichaceae bacterium | reverse complement strand
ATACTATTGTTCCATCATAAACTTTACTGATGTCATTATCGATAGTAACTGTACTTCTCTTTGTAAAGTTCAATCTAACATTCAATCTTTGTCTTCCAGCTTTAGAAGTACCACAATCATATGTATAGCTAATAGGGTTTCCGACCGTATATCCACTTACAATTCCTGTAGTGCTATTTATACTAGCACCACTTATATTTGTGATTTTAGTTAAATCAATTCCCGGAAACATATCTGTAATATTAAATGTTTCATCAATATTTTCTAAAAGAATTGTACTGTTATTCGTGAAGGCTGCAGTTGCTAACTTTGAATTACTTCCTATTTTTAACCATGCCAAATTAGTACCTAGAGCATCTAAATGATCCAATGCAGTATTCTTA
Source organism: uncultured Erysipelotrichaceae bacterium (assembly GCA_964592705.1). Taxonomy (GTDB): domain Bacteria; phylum Bacillota_I; class Bacilli_A; order Erysipelotrichales; family Erysipelotrichaceae; genus CAMWMY01. The sequence continues at coordinate 23,131 of CAZQFM010000010.1, read as the reverse complement.
CTTATATCTAATCCTCTAAGAAATGCTGAATAATGGCACCATAATTTCTGCAGTGCTGTATTTTTACTTAAATCTAAGCTTGTAATTTTTGTACCACCACATCTCAAAGTTTGTAAGCGCACATTTTTACTTGTATCTAAACTTGTGATTTGTGTATACCCACACTCCAAATACACTAATGCAGTATTCTTACTTATATCTAAAGTTGTGATTGGAACAGCCAAACAATGTAATTGACTAAGATTTGGAAAATGCTCAATTCCTACTATACTTGTAATTTCACCCTTGTTGCTTAAATTATTTAGATTTATACTAGTTACAGCATTCAACTCTGTAGTTGATAAAACATTATCATTATTTCCATCAAAATTGGTACTTATATATTGCCTAAAAACTTCATTTGGAAAGTTTACTTCATTTATTTCTATATCCCCTGCAGCCTTTTCAATATTCTGAATATCTTCCTTATTTTCTAATAATTCATCAGTAACTTCTACTGATTGTATTTCTACTTCTGTATCCTCTTCTCTTGCTTCTCCATTCTTTATAAGCTCATATTCGCTTACCTGAGATTCATTGGATGCAAATAGATTACCTGTAGAATTTGTTACATATGTCGCTACTAAAGTAACAGCTAAAGCACCTTTAGCTGGCTTCTTATACTTCCTTTTCACAATTTAAACTCCCTTCTTTACCTTTTAGCATCTATATACTTTATTTTATAAATAATTCTATATTATATATTTAAATATATAATATAAATATTATTTATGCAATAAAAATACTATTTATTAATTAAAAGTTATAATTCAAAAATAATCATACCTTTAACAAAATTAATTTACTCCAAATACATATTATAATGACCTTTCTACAGAGAAGAGGTTATTATTAGAAAGATATATTAAGAATGAATAATTTATATATAGTCTTATTAAAAAATTTGTCGATTTCCATGGTAATAAAAAGGGTATAAACTTTATGTTACACTGTACTACTTGTACAATCAATAATTTTATCTTGAAGTATAAAATAGAAAGAAAAGCTACTTTATCCACAAAATAGAGATAGAAATCCTGTTTCTAAGTTCTCTAATGATGCTACATGCTTATTATCATATAGCTATACAATCCCTTACTTCCTATGGATTCATACTAATCTCCTTACTAATCTTCGCACCATTTTTGAGTGTAAAAGAAAAAAACGTATCCTTTCATGAAGAATATACGTTCACACAATACTATAAGTTTTGACATATAAAAATGAACCCCTTTCATTTGATTACCCAAATTTAGGAGTTCACGTCAATCGTTAGTTATTTTTAAAACATTTTCATTCGCGGAGATATCCCTTTAGTAATTTATATAAACCACATTTCTTTCCACTATAACAGTGTTTCTTCTGGGCAAATACGAATCCGTTCAATATGTGTTGCTTGGTTACTAATATCATCAATGGTCACAATAGCACCACAAAAAATCCCAGGACCAGATGCCAACTTATATTTTGTTTTTTCATTTGTTGTGAATCTTGTTAAAATTTCATCTATATCTCTGCCTAATACACTTTCATAAGCACCACACATACCAAGATCCGTAATAGTAGCTGTACCTTGGATAATTCTTTCATCCGCAGTCTGTACATGTGTATGAGTTCCTACAACAGCTTGTATTTCTCCTGCAAAACGATAGGCAAAGGCAATTTTTTCACTTGTAGCTTCACCATGAAAATCAACAACATGAATATGTGCATCACTAGCTTCTAAAATATCTTCCATACATGCAAAAGGTGAATCAATAACATTATGCATAAATACTTCTCCACACACATTCGATACTGCAACATTCTTTCCTTTTACATTTATAATACACGTACTTTTTCCATATTCTGTTGGCTCCATATTCATAGGACGTACTAAGCGATCTGCTTCATCAATAAACGTATAAATATCATTTTTAGAAAAAGTATGGTTCCCCATTGTAATAACATCTACACCTGCTTGTATAAGCTGATCATATATTTTCTTTGTAATTCCTTTTCCATGAGCACTATTTTCTCCATTGGCAATCACTAAATCTAATCCATGAGAATCTTTCAAAATGGGTACATATTTCATAACCATTTCACGACCAATAGCCCCAACAACATCTCCAATAAATAATATCTTCATAATACCCTCTATTTAGCTACTTCATTCGCTCTTGTTTCACGAATAACCGTAACTTTAATTTGTCCTGGATATGTAAGCTCTCCTTCAATCTTATCTTTAATATCTCTTGCAAGCTTATGACATGCAACATCATCTACTTTATCAGGAAGGGCCATTACACGAATTTCTCTACCTGCTTGTATCGCATAAGAAGACTCAACCCCTTCAAATGATTTTGTAATTTTTTCTAGTTCTTCCAAACGATTAATATAGTTTTGTAACGATTCATAACGTGCTCCAGGACGAGCTGCACTTAATGTATCAGCTGCAATTACTAAATTACTAATAAGACAACTTGGCTCTACTTCTCCATGATGTGACTGAATCGAATTTAATACTTCTTCGCCTTCACCACGTTTTTTACAAAATTTATAACCAAGTTCTACATGGCTTCCTTCCACTTCAATATCTAATGCTTTCCCAATATCATGTAATAGACCTGCTCTCTTCGCAAGTGTCTGATTTAAACCTAATTCTGCTGCTAACATACCAGCAATATTAGCGACTTCAATCGAATGTTGTAAAGCATTTTGTCCATAAGAATACCGATACTTCATCGTTCCTATTAATTTTACAAGATCGCGATCAATTTTTCCAATACCTAATTTAAATACGGTATCTTCTCCAACTTTCATAATGTTCTTGTCCATTTCTCTCTTTATTTTTTGAACAACTTCTTCAATTCTTCCTGGTTGGATACGACCATCTTTAATTAAATACTCCAAGGCTAAGCGTGCAATTTCTCTTCTAACTGGATTAAAACAAGATATTGTAATCGTCTCTGGTGTATCATCAATAATTAAATCAACACCTGTAGCCTGTTCAATAGCCTTAATATTACGACCTTCACGACCAATAATTCGACCCTTCATCTCTTCACTAGGTAAACTTACAACCGAAACTGTTCGCTCAACTGCTTCCTCTTGTGATAAACGCTGAATAGCTAGCGCCATAATATTTCTTGCTTTTTCATCTGCATTACGCTTTGCTTCTTCTTCACGTTCTTTTATATATGCAACCGTTTCATGTTCCATACGTTTTTCAACTAATGCAAACAACTCTTCTTTAGCTTCTATTGATGACATAGATGCTACTCGCTCAAGCTCTTTTATTTGATCATCAATTTTGGCTTCTAATACTTTTTCCTTTTCATCTAGCATTGACATCTTATCAGCCAATTGCGCACTTTTCACATCAATTTGTTGTTCTTTGCTTGTTAATGTCTCATCTCGAAAATTTAAAGTATCTTCACGACGTAACAACTTATGTTCCATATCTGTGATTTCTTGTTTTCGATCTTTCATTTCTTTTTCTGCAATAATCTTTAATTCATGTGCTTGTGTACGACCATCTAATACTGCCTGTTTAACGACAGCATCTGCTTTATTTTCAGCTTCTTTCAAAAGCATACGAGCTTTCTGCTGATTTCTATTTAAACCTGCCTTAGAAACAATAATCATAATCCCAATTCCTAAAACAAGACCTGCCAAACCAGATAAAAAGACGATAACCATATTATTCATATTGGTTCCTCCATTCATCTATTATAAAGAACATCCTATCTTATATGTTCCCTAATATATAATACATAATTTCACAACTTTTCGCAATATTTATATCATACAAATCAGTATGTTCAAATAAAAGAAACCAGCATTAGCTGGTCATGTTACTCTTCTATTTTTTCTACCTTAGAAGGATTCATTTTTTCTTTTAACTTCAAGCTGAGTTCTTCTATAAACTCTTTATGATCTTTTAAATATTGTTTTGCAGCTTCTTTTCCTTGCCCAACTTTCTCTCCATTATAGGAGAACCAAGCACCGCTTTTTTGAATAATTTCATAGTCTACACATAAATCTAAAAGTTCAGCAACATAGGAAACTCCCTCACCATACATAATTTCAATAGATGCTACTTTAAATGGAGGTGCAACCTTGTTTTTCACAACTTTCACGTTCACTTTATTACCGATAATATCTGTACCATTTTTAATCGCTTCACTTTTTCTTACATCTAGTCGTACCGATGAATAGAACTTCAACGCTCTTCCTCCAGGAGTGGTTTCAGGGTTTCCAAACATAATTCCAACTTTTTCTCTCAATTGATTGATAAAAATAGCAGTACATTCACTTTTATTCATAACCCCGCTAAGTTTACGCATCGCTTTGGACATTAAACGTGCTTGTAATCCTACATGAGCATCCCCCATTTCACCATCTAACTCAGCTTGTGGAACAAGGGCAGCTACGGAATCCACAACAACTAAATCAATAGCACCACTTCGAATTAACATTTCCGTTATTTCAAGCGCTTGTTCACCACTATCTGGTTGCGATAAAATAAGCTCATCAATATCAACACCTAAATTTTTTGCATAATTAGGATCAATGGCATTTTCTGCATCTATAAAAGCAGCTCTTCCACCCTTCTTTTGTACTTCTGCAATGGCATGAAGTGCTAATGTTGTTTTTCCACTTGATTCTGGACCATATATTTCAATGATTCTCCCTTTTGGATATCCTCCAATACCTAATGCTTCATCAATTTTAATCGACCCTGATGAAATCGCATCAACATCTACAGCACTTCGTTCTCCAAGCTTCATGATAGAACCTTTTCCATACTGCTTTTCAATTTGTTTAATCGCATCATCAAGGAGTTCATTCCTTTTTTGTGTCTCTTTATCTGTCGTAGCCTTTTTTTCTTTAACAGTTTTCTTTTCGTCTTTTTCTTCCATTAAATTCTCCTTATTTCTTTTTTAATTGTTCCTTTATTTTTATACACATAAAATCAACAGCAGCATTCCGGACCTCATTACGTGATCCTGAAAACTGACACTCATAACAACATACATTTTGATGAATAGCAAGGGCACAATACACAAGCCCTGCCGGCTTACCTTCTAATACAGTTGGACCCGCATTACCGCTAAAAGATACACAAACATCTACTCCTAATATTTTTTGTACCTTTAACGCCATCTCCTGTGCACATTGGCTACTTATCACACCATATGCGTCTATGACTTTTGTATCCACATGAGCAACATCTGTTTTACACGATGTTTGATAGGTTACTATACCACCTTTTAACACATTAGAAGCTCCAGGTACTTCCGCTATTTTACTTGTAAAAAGACCTGCAGTCAAACTTTCACAGCTTCCTATTGTTAATCCTTGTTCTTTTAGTAACATAACAAGCTCATCCATGTTACATCGTCTCCATGACAACATCTTTCAGTTGCATAAAATAACTAACTCCACTAATGAGTGAAATAGTCGTTGCAAACCATAACATAAACTCATCAAATGGAAGCCTCCATAACTCAAACGGTAAGTTGTTTACTAATAGAAGAACAATCGTTAGCATCTGTGCCACCGTTTTCACTTTTCCTAAAAATCCAGCCGCAACAACAACTCCCTTGTTACTAGCACTCATTCTCAGTCCATCGACAATCGTATCCCTTGCAATCATAATAAGAACAGGTACTGCCGAAATTAATCCACTCGATACAAACAAGATAAACATAGTATTTACTAATAGCTTATCCGCAATAGGATCAATAAACTTTCCAAAAGATGTGATTAAATTATATTTTCGTGCAAGATATCCATCTAAAAAATCACTTATAGATGCTATAACAAATAACAATAGGATAATAAGATTGGTAAGTCGAATACTTACAAAACCAACATTATAAACAGGTATTGAAATTTGAAAATGAGCATATGGAAAGATATAGATAAGAATAATAATAGGTACTAATAATATTCTAAAAATTGATAAACGATTCGCAATATTCATTTTAATCACCTTCCACAACAAATTCTAATACAACACTTCCTGGCAATGTTTTATATGCTTTATCTATTTCTACTTCCACACCATTCACCTTTATACGATTATTTTGCATAAAACCAAAAGCTAACGAAATTCTTGTCCCTTTCTTTGCTATTTGCTTTATTTCTAACGTAGAATTATATGGATAAATCTTATAAGCTGGATTCGATAATTCAACACCATCTACTAACACACGAAAAGCAGAACTAGAACCGAATATTACTTCAAAGTTCACTTCATCATTTTCTTTTATATTATGTAATTGATATTCACGCTCACTTACCTTTGTAATAGCAAACTCATGTACTTCTTCTTTTTCTTCTTGCGGTGGTTGTATAGCCTCTTGATTAGGCTGTGATTGTTCTTCTGATGGTATAACTTCTTCAGGTAACGTATTAGGTATATTTGCTATATTCTTATCCTTTGAAGATAATATTCCATCCTTTAGTATAAAAATGGCTGCAAATACAACTCCAATAAGTATAACAATACCTATACCTATAAAAGAAAGTAGCGATATATCAACCGAAAACCTTCTATCTTTTTTTTGTACCTTTCTTTTCTTCTCTTCTGTAATCGTATCTGATCGATTGCGTATATTTCTTTCAATCGCTTCATGACGTTTAATTGTAGCAACAGAAAAAGACGCTGTATAATCATTAATCGATTCATTCAATAGATCTTTTAGCTCACAAAAGTCTAGATCAATTGTTTCACAGTAGGAACGTAGAAAAAAACGAAGATAGGATAAATCATCTTTAAAATATGAAATGTCACCATTCTCAATCGCCTTAATATGCTTAATTGTTAGACGTGTTCGATTACTAACTTCCTCAATAGTAAGACCTAGTTCTTCACGCCGTTGTTTTAGCAAAAGTCCAATTTTTTCCATACGATACCTCATTTCTACTGCATACTATTATATCAAGCAAATGTCAATATGTAAATTCAAAAAAAAGGAAATTATTATGATTCGAAAATGATAATGTCCTAATGTAACGAAATTGATTTTGTCTCCATCGAGTAAGTGTGATGAATATCCCCCAAAGAAGAGCTTATAATAAGAAAGATTATATACAGGATGAAAGAAATGTTTTCCTATAATATTATAATAACCAAAAAACATATCATTATGAAGCTTAGCCCTTCTATATAAAACTGTTTGGGTTGACATAAAAAAAAAGGAAATCGCTAAGATTTCCATCATTTTTACACTGAATAAGCCATGTTCTGTTCTTTTTATACAAAAAGTGACAATCATTTATCTACGCATAAAGCGTTCCATAGTATACTTCGTTTCGTATCTACGAATTCCCCTAACA